>CAYPVA010000279.1:0-2431 GCA_964414045.1 uncultured Lishizhenia sp.
GCTCTCCTTATTAATTTGGGAAATTCAAATTTCAGTGAAGGCCTTAGAATTACACCTAGAAGACATCGAGTCCTAAGTTATTTCTCGGAAACAAGGTCGGAAAGTAAACTTTCTTGATGAGCTAGTGTTTATAAAACAAAGCGAATGCCATGGCTCAATCCGGTTATATTTTCACACCTTACTCCGCTCCTGATCAGACGCCGTTTGAACGTTTGTTCGACATTTTTAGCGAATTAATTACGCACACTTCAGGCGATGTCGACGAAGCACTTGATTGGTTGGGAATTTTAGACAAGGAATACAAGCTAACAACCTCAGATTACACCCTCGACGATTTCATAGAAGACCTCAAAAAGAAGGGCTATCTTAAAGAAGAGCTCTTGCCTGATGGCAATGGCTCTTTAACCATTACAGCCAAAACCGAACGCGCGTTGCGTAAAAATGCCATGGCGCAGATATTTGGCAACATTCGCAAAAGTGGCAGGGGCAATCATAGCACAAAAAAGAGTGGGCAAGGTGAGGAGTTAACGGGCGACTACCGCGATTTTCATTTTGGTGATACATTTGAAAATATTGCGCTCACAGAAAGTCTTAAAAATGCCCAAATCAATAATGGGGTAGCAGATTTTCAACTCCATGAGCGCGATTTAATTGTCCAAGACACACACCATCAATCACAAATGAGTACAGTGCTCATGATTGACATCAGTCATAGCATGATTTTATACGGTGAAGACCGCATTACGCCAGCTAAAAAAGTAGCGATGGCTTTGGCAGAATTCATTACCAGCACTTATCCAAAAGACACCATCGATATTATTGTGTTTGGCAATGATGCTTGGCCTATTCAAATCAAAGACCTCCCTTACCTCAATGTAGGCCCGTACCATACTAACACGGTCGCAGGTTTAGAATTGGCGATGGATATCCTGAGAAGAAAACGCAATACCAATAAGCAAATTTTAATGATTACTGACGGTAAGCCGAGTTGCTTGCGTTTGCCCGATGGCCAATACTACAAAAATAGCAATGGTCTGGATCAATACATTGTTGAAAAATGTTATACCGTCGCGGCTCAAGCGCGCAAACTCCATATCCCAATTACCACTTTTATGATTGCCCAAGATCCTTATTTACAGGCATTCGTAGACGAATTCACGAAGTCCAACAATGGAAAGGCATTTTTTACTGGGCTGCAAGGCCTGGGTGAAATGATTTTTCACGATTATCAAACCAACAGAAAAAAACGACTCAATTAACATATGCATACTTCTATTCACACACTTGGCGCTCTAAAAGATGCCGGTTATATTTCAAAAGATATCAAAACTGAATTGCGTGATAACCTGATTGCTGCACTTCAATCTCAGCAAGCTATTTTTCCGCAAATGCACGGCTATGAAGATACTGTCATTCCGCAATTAGAGCGGGCCATTTTATCTAAACATAATATCAATTTGTTGGGTTTAAGAGGGCAAGGAAAAACGCGTATAGCGCGCTTGATGCTCAATTTACTAGACGAATACATCCCCGTGGTGGCAGGCAGCGAAATCAACGATGATCCGTTGGCACCATTAAGCCCGTATGCACAGGAGTTGATCGCAGAAAAAGGAGACCAAACACCCATTTCTTGGATGCACCGTTCTGAGCGATTTTTTGAAAAATTGGCGACACCAGATGTGACTGTCGCAGATTTAATTGGCGATATAGACCCCATCAAGGCAGCGACTTTAAAACTGAGTTATGCCGATCAAAGGGTCTTGCATTATGGCATGATACCCAGAGCCCATCGCTGTATTTTTGTAATTAATGAATTGCCAGACTTGCAAGCACGCATCCAAGTGGCGCTGTTCAATATTCTAGAAGAAGGAGACCTTCAAATCCGTGGCTTCAAGTTGAGGTTGCCGCTAGACCTACAATTTGTTTTTACAGCCAATCCAGAGGACTACACCAATCGCGGAAGTATCATTACACCTCTCAAAGACCGCATTGGTTCGCAAATTTTGACACACTATGCTGCCGATATCAAAACAGCCAAAAAGATCACGCATCAAGAAGCTGAAAAGCTCGAAAATCGTTCTTGCGCTGTGCATGTTCCAGAACTGGCCAAAGATATCCTAGAGCAAATCGCATTTGAAGCCAGACAAAGCCCATACGTGGATCACAAAAGTGGTGTTAGCGCCCGTATGAGCATCACAGCTTTTGAAAATCTAGTAAGCACAGCAGAACGCAGGGCAATTATGAACCAAGAAAACGCCACTGCTGTCAGATTCAGTGATTTGATGGGTATGTTGCCATCCATTACGGGTAAAATTGAATTGGTTTATGAAGGTGAGCAGGAGGGAGCAGCATTTGTTGCGAATCACTTGATCAGTGAAGCTACCAAAACACTTTTTGAAACCTACTTCCCTAAGATAGAAAAACTCAAAAA
>CAYPVA010000280.1:0-535 GCA_964414045.1 uncultured Lishizhenia sp.
TACCAGGTCTTCGGTTTGGGGGTCGTACTCGGCTTCATCGCAGAAGACCATCGATCCCGATTGCTCAAAACGCACATTTTCGCGCAGCCACTGAACGGTTTTGTCGCCTTTTTTGAGCGATTTCATACGTCCGGCCTGCAGGGAGATGGCTTGGGCTTGGGTTTGCTGGCTCAGGGCGAAAGATAGCAGGAAAAAGACGCCGCCGAGACATCGCGCCAAAGGTTGGCCAAAGATTCGTTGAGGATTTTGGTGATAGCTCACGCGGATTTGTGCTTTCTGCAATTACTTTGCAAAGTAAGTGTTAAAAGCGTTTCAAACTGCGGTAAATCTACGGAAATGGGATTTGGGGCGACGGCCGACCTTGTTGGCTGTGAGCGGGGGTGTGGACTCGGTGGCGTTGGCGCGGTTGTTTGCTTTGAGTGGGTTCGACTTTGCGATGGCCCACGTGAATTTTGGGCTGAGGGGGGTGGAGAGCGAGGCCGACGAAGCGTTTGTGCGGGCGTTGGGGACGGAGTTGGGGGTGGAGGTGTTTGTG
>CAYPVA010000280.1:545-2386 GCA_964414045.1 uncultured Lishizhenia sp.
ACGAGGGGGGATGTGGCGGCGGCCGGCGGGGCTTTTGGTGGGGTTGGGGGGGCTGGGTGGGGGGTGGAGGTGTTTGTAGAGCGGGTGGATGTGGCGCAATACCGCAAGCAAAACGGGGTGAGCGTGCAGATGGCGGCCCGGGCATTGCGCTATGATTTTTTTCATCGGTTGATGCGGGAGCGGGGGTTTGGTAGGTTGGCCACGGCCCATCATGCCAACGACAATTTGGAGCATTTTTTTGTGTATTTGTATCGCGGCAATACGGCCGTGGCTTGGCGGGGGATATGGGCAGAGCAGGGCGAGGTGATTCGGCCCTTGTTGGGATTTTTGAAGCGCGATTTGGCCGATTTTCTGTTGGTGAACGGCTGGGGGTGGCGTGAGGATCGGAGCAATGCCAGCACGGGCTATTTGCGGAACAAGGTGAGGCATTTTTTGCTTCCGGGGATGGACGATTTTGCCTTGGAATTTTTTGCGTTGAGTCAGCAGCAGCAGGCGTTGCGGGGGGGTGAGGTACGATGGGAGTCGTTGGTTTGGGCATCGCACTGCAAAGAATTGCGGGGCGGGTGGTTTGTGCCATCGCTGTACCGACAGACCGTGACAGAATCGATGCTGATGGATCGGATGATGGGTATGGGATTTTCGCGGGCGGTCGTGGCGCAAGCCTTGGCGGTGAAGCAATCGGGCAAGTGGTTTGATGGGTCGCTATGGCGGCTGTGGGTAGGTCGACACGGTTGGATGATATCGCCCAAGGAGATGACATCGCCTTCGGCGCTGGTGATGCCGTGGGAAGACGGGGCGGTGATGGAGTGGGGTGGATATCGGATACGGTTGAGCCAGGTAGAAAGCACGGAAACCTTTTCAGAAACGGATGCGTATTATTTTGGCATGGGGGTTGAGAAGCGGAGTTGGGTGCTGCGGGGATGGGTGAATGGCGATGCGTTGACGGCCTTTGGCGGGGTGCAGAAGAAACTGAGCGACTGGTTTGTGGATGAGAAAATTGAGTCGTTTGTGAAGCCCTTTGTGCCTTTGGTGGTGGGCGCTAGCGGGGTGCTGTGTGCGGTGGGCGTACGTCGTTCCAATGGGTTTCCGGTGGCCGAGGGCGCAACCCATGCGTGGGCTTTGTCGTGGGAGGTATTGTAACCCGTTGAAAAATCGCCACAATGTTGGTGCAATCGTATACCTTTGTCTTTGAATGAAAGCGATTATCCCCTTGGCGGGCATAGGCAGTCGCCTCAAGCCCCACACACGTACCCAGCACAAATCGTTGATTCCCTTGGCGGGGAAGCCCATTTTGGGACATATCATGGACCGATTGGTGGAGGCCGGGGTGAAGGAGTTTGTGTTTGTGATTGGGTATTTGGGCGATCGCATCGAGCAGTACATCACAGAGAATTACGGGCAATACCAGAGCACGTTTGTAATACAGACATTGGGGCGTGGCATTGGTCATGCGGTGTGGTTGACGCGGGAGTCGTTTGCGGCGGGCGAGAAGATGCTGATTGTGCTGGGCGATACCATTTTTGAGGCGGATTTGGCGTCGGTGTTGGCGGCGGGTGGCAATGCGTTGGGGGTGAAAAAGGTGGAGGATCCCCGGCAGTTTGGGGTGGCGGAGTTGGATGAGGCGGGGTTGATTGCGCGGTTGAGTGAGAAGCCGGTGATTCCCAAATCGAATTTGGCGTTGGTGGGGTTGTATGCCATTGAGGATACCCGGGCGCTGTTCGATTGTTTGGAGTACAATATTCAGAATGAAATACGCACGCAGAACGAGTACCATTTAACGGACGCGCTGCAGTGTATGATTGCCCAGGGCGTGGCGTTTCGCACGTTTGGGGTGGATACAT
>CAYPVA010000281.1:0-2385 GCA_964414045.1 uncultured Lishizhenia sp.
TAAAGACCTTTATTCCAATTCAATTTCATAGCCTATTTCTTGAGGGTTTTCAAAACGGTGAGCGAGGCAATCAAGAAGAGCGCATTCAGGCTCAGAAAATAAATGATATCGCTGCTATCGATGACACCTTTTTTTATGGCTTCGTAATGAAATGCGATACCAATGTATTTGATCAGGTAGTCAAGGCCGCCAATTTGGCTAAAATTACCAAGCAGTTCGAAACCATCATAAAAAACCCAGCACATAAACATTGCCATGATAAACGCAACAATTTGGCTTTGGGTGAGTGCAGAGGCAAACATACCGATAGCAACAAACGCTGCGCCCAATAAGAGCAGGCCTACATAAGAAGTAAACGTTGCGCCTAAGTCGATGTTACCCACCGGAGAACCCAAAAAATACATGCTGACTAAATAGACAATTGTCGGCAAAATGGCTACAAAGACCAGAGCCACCCCTGCCAAATATTTGGCAAAAATGAGCTGAAAATCTGAAATAGGACGCGTGAGCAGTAGTTCAATGGTACCGGTTCTGCGTTCTTCAGCAATGGAGCGCATGGTGATGGCCGGAATCAGGATTAGAAAAATGACCGGCGACATATTGAAAAAAGGGATGAGGTCAGCGGTCGAACCTTCGAGTAGGTTGGTGTTGTAGGATAAAATCCAATGAAAGAGTCCTGAGGCAATGAGGTAAATCAGGATAAACACATAGCCGATGATCGAGCTAAGGAAACTAGATATTTCTTTAAGGAATAAGGCGCGCATAGCTTTGTTTGAGTTGTCAAATTTAACAAATATCTATAAACGAAAATTCCCGCCTTGTGGGGCGGGAATTTAGATACACTCAATCTTTTATTATGCTTGTTTCACATTCACAGCATTCAAGCCTTTACGACCTTCTTGCAATTCGAATTCAACTTCGTCATTTTCTTTGATTTTGTCTACCAAACCGGTAACATGAACAAAATATTCTTTGTTCGTGTCTTCTTCAACGATGAAACCAAAACCTTTAGTTTCGTTGAAAAATTTTACATGTCCTTTACTCATTATGATAATATTAATTTCAGTAAAGGTAAGGACCTATTTCACTTATGCACTATTTTTTAGTGAATAAATCCGTTAAAATTTTCTTGAAGGCTCCATGCTTCGGCCCGCTGTGCAAACCAGGGCTTGATTTGAGGCCAAATCGATAAAAATAATTCTGAGCTTCGATAATTGTCAAGAGCGGCCTCATTTTCCCATTCTGAATAGGTGAAAATGACATTTGGATCATTTAAATCGCTCAATAATTTCATGCCAAGACAACCCGGAAATTGGGCTACTTGGTATTTTACCGTTTCAAAATGAGCGTAAAAATCGGCTAAATGCTGTTGCTGAAAAGTGAGTTTAACGACTCTTGTAAGCATCAGAATAATGATTGTATGTTTTCTTTTGATCCTTGTGGCGTGAATTCGATGTGCACAGGGTCTCCGATACGCATGCCAAATAGTTTGCTAGCGCCACCAAATCCTTGGTTGGCTCCGCGGTTGATCGCAATTTCTAGCAGCCCTGCACTGTTGAACAGCGCCACACGTTCCCCTTGTGATACCGCATTGTAAGTCGCAGAAATTTCATCGATAAAGTACTCCTTTTTCATGTATTTGATGGTAAAAGGAATGTCGGATCCGAAGCGTTCAAAATCTGCTTTGCAAATATTTGTGATGAGATTGCCAAAGGCATCTATGTGCACGACAGCTCCACGAATCAGTAATTGATCAATCGCGGGTTTGTGTTCAAAAGCACGTTTGTAGGAACGGGTCGGTTCTGCAAATGATGAGATCGACACTTTGTTAGCAATTTGAGCGGCTAAAGCAACAAAACAATTTTTCTCTGTAAAGCGCCAGGCATCTTGTTTTTGAGCGATCGCTGAGTAAATGTAAAATTCATCAGGAAATGCTTCATCAAGGAGACTTCCGAAAAAACCGTTGTCTGAGCCAACAAAATAGTGCCCTTTGTATTTCATGATGGCGGGCAGTGCTTCGCGACCTTTTTCAAAATTGGGTTCAGCGTCGACTCCAACGAGGTGGATGGTGCCTTCTGGGAAGTCTTCAAAGCAACAGCGCAATTGAAAAGCAGCTTCGCTGACATTGAAGGGCGTGATGTGATGGGTAATATCTATGATGTGCGCTTCAGGAAGGACCTGTAGCAAAGCTCCTTTAATGGCTGCAACGTAGTAATCTTGGTAGCCGTTGTCTGTGGTGAGCGTAATGATTTGCATAGCTTTGGAAGCGACTTTGTGCTCAGAAATTTATAATTTTACCAAAAGTAATTGAAATCACTAAAATCACTCCATAAATACCAGAAATAAATTGAGTTCAGGACAACGTCATATCAGCATAGAAGGTCT
>CAYPVA010000282.1:0-2385 GCA_964414045.1 uncultured Lishizhenia sp.
TCATCTTCTTAAATGTTTTACTTTAGAACTTGGCTTATTGTTGAATAAATACTTTACGTACTTCAACACCTGAAGCGGAATTCAAGGTTACATAGTAGATACCGTTCGCTTGTGCCAATTGAACACTTGTTTCTAGTGTGTTAGTTGAACCTGTGTAAACGAGTTTACCAGCTGCATCACGGATCTGAATGTCAGTTATTCCTTCTGTGCTTGCAGGTAATTTAATCACTACAACACCAGCGCTTTCAGCATGTACACTTGCGCCTTTGCCACTGAAGTTAGCTGAGCTGTTTACTTCGCCGTAATTAGGTGCTGACGGAGTTGTGTTATCAAGGATGTTAAAGTGTAAAACAAAGCGATCGTTATTTATACCCGCCTCACCGTAGAATTGATACGTAAAGCCTTCAGTAAGAGCTTCCATTGTTCCTTCTTGTGTATCTTCTAACCATACGAGACCAGCTTCTAACTCAAGATTTTCAATTTCGAAAGTATGCACACCTGTTGTAGGCAACTCCATCGTGATAGGTAGTGCTTGTTGTTTTTTAGCACTATTCAAACCGTTGATGACGATCTTTTTGTCACCAACTTTGGTGTAGAATTGAGGTAAAGTTGCCTGCATCATTTTCTCACCGTCAAGTTGGTCAAAACCATTAGTGGCATTTCCGTTGACATAAACAATCAATTGGTCTTTGCTTTCACCTTGAAGTAGATTCATGCGAAGGAATAATTTCAACTCATCGTTAGTTGAACGTAAACCGGCAGTACTACCACCAAAAGTGGCAAAGTGTGAACGCATGCTGTTATCCAAAGTAATGCTACCTGATGTACTTCCAGAGTTAACTCTTACCCAGAAAGCTTGCATTGGTGGAATCAATTTAGTGGCAACATTACCGCTGAGGTTAGTACCGATACCACCTGCTGCTCCGGCAACATACGTTTCGAACACCATGGATGCTGCTGTGTTTCCTGACGCGGCTCTATACCACATTGTATTTCCGACATCAGTTTTAGTAACTAAATCCCAATTTAAATAAGATGGGTATGGATTACTGACAAGGTTAAAGCCTTCAAAGTTTACGCCAGATGTTCTCACGCAAGGGATTATTAGTGCACCTGAAGTTGGGTTATTATTCAAACCACCGCCTGTAAAGTTCAGATTGATTGAAGTTGCATTTGAAGAACTCGTCGTACCATTACTTGCACGTAGATAGTACCCTTTACCAGGTGTTAATGCTGTTCCGGAACTGTTTGTAACCACATTCCAAGCATTATTTGGCTCATCTCTTTCTTTGACTACGTTTGAAGCGGATGAACTGTAGAAAGTTGTAGCATTTCCACCGGTTGTTGGGCTACCTAGATACCAAAAACGACCGCTAGGTGCACTTGCTGTTGATCCGCCAGTAATTCTTTGACCAACATTAACAGTTCCTGACCCGACATATGTACTCGTTGAACCTTGAACTAGTGTAGCACCAGTGTTAATGTTTAATGTACCGTTATTAGTAAGAATTCCAGTTACATTAACTTTCGCACCTTCAATAATTGTAAATGTTTCTCCTGCCCCAATAGTTAGATTCGTGAATTCCGGAGAATAGGTTGTTCCTGGGTTGATAATCTTACTACCAGAACCACAAGTTGAATTCCAGTTTCCTGCATTTGTTGGGTCTGTGGAAACTGCACCGGTCCAAACAGAGCCGTCAGTTACAGTTATTGCTCCTGAAACTGGAGAAGATGTATTTGTTCCTGAGCAAGAAGCAATATAGCAGCGGTAATATTTTGTTCCGGCAACGTTTGTAGGAGGTGTATACGTATTGGTAGTTGCACCTGAGATTGCTTGTTGGCCAGCCCAGTTAGAAGCGTCCATTGCATACCATTGGAAAGAAGTTGCATTAGGGGCATTTACAGTTAGAGCAGTAGCTGTTCCATTTAAACAATATACTGTATTGGCAGTTGAAGAGATGGTACTTCCCGATAACGAAGTAGATTGAACAGTTATTGTTCCTGTTGCGTTAACTGACCCACAACCACCTGTAAGAGGAATAGAATAATTAAACGTTCCTGATACAGTAGGTGTTCCAGAAATTGTAATTGTATTTGAAGCCCAAGTTGCATTAACACCAGTTGGCAAACCAGTTGCGGAACCAATTCCGGTTGCTCCTGTGGTCGCATGTGTAACAGTAGTCATTGCTGAGTTGGGACAAACAGTAGGGGAAGAACTTGCTATTCCTACCGTCATGTCTGCAGTAACTGTAATTGTACCGGTTGCATTAACTGATCCACAACCACCTGTAAGCGGAATGGTGTAGTTAAATGTTCCAGACGCTGTAGGTGTACCTGAAACTGTTAAAGTATTTGCACTCCATGCAGCTGTAACACCAGCTGGCA
>CAYPVA010000283.1:0-2347 GCA_964414045.1 uncultured Lishizhenia sp.
GCAATTTTTCTTGATTGATGATGCCGCGGAGTTTGACAGATTGTCGCCAGTGTAAATTTTCGTTTTTGTAGTCGCCGAGTAGGTGGTAGGCACGAATATAGCCGCGTTCAAGTTCAAGTGCTGCGGTGGGGTGAAGTGCAGATTTGTTCAGTGTTTTCTCGAGAACAGCAAGTTTTGAGAGTAGGGCACGTAATGCAAATTTATCGTTGACATTGTTGAGTAAAGAGGCTGCTGTTTCAAATGCTGTTATAGATTTTTCTTTCGTTTGAAGCGCGATGGTTTGAAAGCCGTAACGCTTGGCCATTTTAGAGTGAGAGAGGAGATAGGCCTCGGTTAATTTTGCTTTGGCAAGAAGAAAGTTGTGTCTGTCAGTATGCTCTAAAAGAAATATGGCTTGTTGGTAACGCGGTATGGCCAGAAGCGGCTTTCTGATTTCAATATAGGCGTCGCCTAAATTGATACATACATAAGCAAGGTTCATTTGCTCGGTTGGCTGCGTTTTGTAGTATTTTTCACAAGCCCTATACATCGGAATGGCTTTGTTTTGCCAACCTAAAGAGAAGTAAAGGTTTGCCAAGCGTTGTTTTTGGACATGTAAGAATTTTTGATTTTCGGAATCTTCCATTTTCCGGATGACGGTTAGTGTGCGCCGCATGGATCGGTTCCAATTGAGTGCATAGTAGTCATTAGCGGCCATCTCACCAAGAACGCTATATTGCAATTCTTCTTCGCCTAGTTTTTCGTAGATGCGCCAAGCCCTCAGCAAGACTTTATTGGCATAATTGTATTTGCCTATTGCTTTATAAACATTTGCAATGTTTGCATAAGCACCTGCACGCCTTACTGTCCAGTTTTCTGCATATTGCAGTGCTGCTCTGAATTGTTGCAATGCCTTTTTGTTTTCACCCTGAATGGCATAGTAAATTCCAAGTTCATTGTTGTATTTGCCTTTGAGACTATCTGGCAAGGTACTTCTGATTTTTTCTATGCGTTGTAGATAAATAAGTGACCTGCTGGCATCAGTAAACTGATACTTGGCTACGCTGTCAAATAAAGGGTGTGCATTTATCGAGAAAACTGCAAAAGTGCAGCAAAAGATCCAAAAGAAACGTTGGGCAATATTCACTACTAAATCAAGGAATTTGGTTGAACTGAACGTAAATTTAACCAATTTTGCCCAAAGTTTGCACATGACAGATCAACGCACAGAACTCGAAAGCCTCGGAGAATTTGGCCTCATTGATGAGCTCACCAAAGATTTTAGCAATGTTAACCCGGAAACGCTACTGGGTGTCGGTGACGACGCAGCAGTGATAGATATTGGCAATGACCTGCGACAAGTTGTAAGTACTGATTTGTTAGTTGAAGGTGTGCATTTCGACCTTACTTATATGCCCTTAAAACATTTAGGGTACAAAGCTGTGGCGGTGAATGTCTCTGATATTTGTGCCATGAATGCCATGCCAAAGCAGGTTACGGTAGGGCTTGCCGTCTCCAATCGATTTTCTGTTGAAGCACTTAAAGAATTATACGCCGGAATTCATGCTGCTTGTACTGACTACAATGTCGATTTAGTTGGCGGTGACACTACTTCATCACAAAGTGGCTTGTTTATTTCGGTAACGGCCATCGGAACGGCCCACAAAGATGAACTCTGTTTGCGCTCTGGTGCAGAAGAGTTTGATTTATTGGTGGTTTCTGGAGATTTAGGTGGTGCTTACATGGGCTTACAAGTTTTAGAAAGGGAAAAAGAAGTTTTTAAAACGAATCCGAATATTCAGCCAGACCTCGATGGGCATGATTACATTTTACAGCGTCAACTCAAGCCGCAAGCCAGACTTGATGTGGTTAAATACCTCAAAGAACTTAATGTAAAGCCGAGCGCCATGATTGATATTTCAGATGGTTTGGCTAGCGAAGTTTTGCATTTGTGCAAAGCGAGTAAGGTGGGTTGCCATGTTTATGATGAAAAGTTACCTATTGATGCCAAAACCTCAATGGTGGCCATAGATTTTAATCTAGACCCTAGCATGTGTGCTTTGAATGGGGGCGAAGATTATGAATTGCTTTTTACCATCAAGCAAAAAGATTACGAAGTCATTGAGTCGAATCCAAATTTTACCATCATTGGACACATGACCAACGCAGCGGACGGGACTTACTACATCGATAAATCAGGTTCGGCAATTACGCTCAAGGCACAGGGTTGGAAACAATTTTAATCTATTCTAGGTAGGTTGATTTGTTCCTTGTGGACAATCGTAAGCGGGTACTTTCCTCTGATTCTATTGACAAGCGCTTCAGCCTCGGCTTGTGTTCGGAAATCACCGACCATCAAGTTAAAGTT
>CAYPVA010000284.1:0-2345 GCA_964414045.1 uncultured Lishizhenia sp.
GTACCTGAAACTGTTAAAGTATTTGCACTCCATGCAGCTGTAACACCAGCTGGCAAGCCCGTAGCTGTTCCTATTCCTGTGGCACCGGTTGTTGCATGTGTAATATCAGTTAATGACGAATTTATACACAATGTTGGGGTGGAACTTGCCGCTCCGGCTGTGTTATTTGAATTAACCGTTATTGCTCCTGATGCTGCACCAGCGGTGTTACCACAAGAAGAGTTGAAGTAACATCTGTAATATAGAGTTCCTGCAGTTGTCGTAGGCGGAGTATATGAGTTAGTTGTTGCACCAGACCCACCAACGGCACTTGTAAAAGTTCCGTTAGACGTAGTGGCCTGCTGCCATTGATAAGTCACGCTTGGACCAGTTGCCGAAGCCGTTAATGCTGTAGCTGAACCACTTATACAATATGATTGAGCAGTTGTACTTGGGTTACCTGTAACTACAAGATCAGGCAACATCGTTGAAGCTAAACTTATATTAACAGTACTAGCGCCAGTCGAAGTCAAAGATAGTGTACCACTAGATGCAGTATTATTCGCTGCTGGAACTCTAACATAAATTGTTGTTGAATTAACTGTTCCAGCCGTCTGTGTCAAGGTTATCGCCGATGTACCAAAACCAGAACCGCTGGTGGTAGAAATTTCAAACCCAGTTGGAGGTGTAATAACAATATTTGCTTGTAAACCAGCCCCTGAAACCGTAAAGCTCTGCTGCGCAGAAGCTGAATTGACACATTTGTTAAAAGTAGTAATGGATTGATTCACCGTAATTACTGATGTTGGGGTCATCGTATTTTGGTAGATTGCTAAGTTGGTATTACCGGAGCTATTTCCATGATTAGAAGAAATGATATCAATTTTTTGATCACCGTTTAAATCAATACCCATGGCATTACCACCGTTACCAACTGTTTGTCTCGTTGAAAAGATACTACTGGAAACACCTGTGCCAGCATTTCTATAAACCCAAAAATGTGACCACCAGGATCCCAAAATTACTTCAGGATAACCGTCTGCATTCAAATCAGGAGATGAAACACCTAGTCCTCCCTCATCGACTAAAGTATTTGTAAATCCTGTAAAATTTGAACTGGCTAATGAACCTGAGGTATAATTATTTTTAAAAAATCTGTTCCAAATATAAAAATCTACTTTACCATCTTTATCAAAATCATCAACAATAACGTAATCAGTGCCTTCAGCGATTGAAAAGGCATTCGATAAAGATAATGAGTTTACTGTGGAATTATTTACAATCACATTAGTAACTCCTGTTTTTGTAGCGACAATATCCATTTTACCATCGTTGTTAAAATCACCGATATCGATACCGCTAAATCCAGTTGTAGAAAGGGCTGTAGCAACCGCACTATTGAATGTTATTGTACTTCCAACAGTTGTATTTTTAAAGATATTCAAATTCCCGCCGTTTACTGCTGCAATATCAAGCTCACCGTCCAAATCAAAATCTGCAATTCTAATGTTTGTAGTGACTGTAGAGATATTAACTGCGGTGGCAAAAGAAATAGTTCCGGAAGAAGAAGTGTTTCTTAAAATACTGATTCCAGTTGAGCTTCCTGTAATAATATCTAATTTGCCATCAGAATCAATATCTCCAGTAACAATGGTTCTCACAGTTCCGGTTACTGTATAATTTGTTGGCGCAGAAAATTGGCTTGCAGCTATTGTGGCAGCGGCCCCCGTTAATAAATTTCTATTGACACTAACGGCCCCGTTCCCGGCTTTAAAGACATCTGGCCAACCATCGTTATCAAAGTCTGCAGCTCCGACAATCAAGTCAAAACCAGGATAAGAGTTTTGTAATCCAGAAGTTGTTGTGGCTATTGCAGATACTGTTACAGCAGCTCCATAACTGTATGTACCTGCGATTGAAGCAGTGCCACTGTTATAAACGTTGAAATTCATTCTGCTCAAAGCAGTGTATCCACCTGTTGTAACTGAAATAAAATCTCTGGTACTTCCGTTTGGGACCACCACAGTTAATTGAGTAGCTGTTGCTCCCGTAACAGATGCTTTCGCTCCACCAAAATAAACGACGTTGTTAGCAGCTGTTGTATTAAAGTTGGTTCCTGTAATAGTTACAGTAGCTCCAACCTCGGCTTGTGTCGGTGAGAAACTCGTGATCGTCGGAACCTGCGCGAAAGAAAGCACACCAACTAACATGGTAAACAGTAAACTTCGAAATTTCATAAAAATGCGTTTTTTGTAAATTATGGATGCAAAACTACAATAAACAAAATAAAAAACTACAAGGTTGCCAAATGTATATTTATAGACAAATTATAGATTTTGTAATTTTTAATTTTAGAAAATGGTGTG
>CAYPVA010000285.1:0-2338 GCA_964414045.1 uncultured Lishizhenia sp.
CATTTACTTCAACAGGGCCATTCACTTGACCTGGATTGGCCAATTTGACAATGCTACCTGTATTAGCTATTTGGACAGATTTAATTTTGTAATCGATGTGCTTTGTGGTTTGAATGAGGTCTTCAAATAACCAACCCAAATCCTTACCCGTTTGGGATTCCAGTACTTTACGCAAGTCTGCAGGTTGTGGATGCTTGAATTTCCACTGCTGATAATAGGCAGACATCGCTGCATCAAATTTTTCAGCACCTAGGTAGTCCATGAGGTAATAAAACACCACACCAGTTTTTTGATACATGATTGCACCGTAGTTCATACTTGAAAAATCATCAGAATGTGTTTCTAGTGGTTGATCTAGGCCAAAACTTGCAAGTGTGCGATACATGATGTCACCGGAGTCATGGTGGTCGAGGTCATTGAGGTGGAAACGCCCACCAGCAACCATATCTGAAAAACGGGTGTTGTCAGGATATTTGGTTTGAACATAACGCATTTCATTGAGCGTATTTAAGCCTTCATCCATCCAACCGTGAACGCGTTCGTTGGAACCCAAAATTCCGTAAAACCAATTATGCCCCACTTCATGGACAATAACTACCTCTAGTTCCTCTTTGTTGCTTGCATTGCCAATAACAGTGATCATGGGGTATTCCATTCCACCTCCAGCACTAATAGTCCCGTCGATGGCGGTAACGTGTTTGTATGGGTAATCGCCATTCCAAAGTGAATAATAGTAAGTGCCATCATGTAAGTATTCGAGTGAATTGGCCCACAGCTTGGCATTTTGCGGTGTAAACATAGCCCAAGTTGTAACCGTTTCTTTGGAGTGAGGCAACTCTACAGAGCCCTTTAAAACAAGAAAACGTTTGTCAGCAAACCAAGCAAAATCATGGACGCGATCTTGGGTATAGCGAATGGTTTTCCATTCAGAGGCCGACTCAGGAAAAGAACTATTCTTTTTATTGGATTCTGTTTCAGCTAAAAGCGCCTCTAGCTTTTTAGCACTTTGCTGTACTTTCTGATCTAGAAAAGCAATTTCAGAAGCAGTTTGTAATTCACCAGTTGCACCAACGACATAATTGGAGGGCACCGTAATTTCGACATCAAAACTTCCGTATTCTGAATAAAATTCCCCTTGGTTCAAGTAAGGCATTTCATTCCAACCGTTTTGATCATAGACTGCAGGTTTCGGATACCACTGAGTAATCTGATAAGATTGCCCGATGTGACCTAATCTTGAGATGGAGCCAGACGGTATAGTGACTTGAAAAGGTGTCGTAAGGGTTAAACTTGCGCCCGGAGCCAAACCTTGTGGCAGATCGATGCGCACAATATCTTGGTGCTCTGGCGTAAATTCCCATTTCACGACTTGTCCATTAACTTTAAAATCAAGACCATCAATTGAACCTAAATCTTTCGGATCAGCCTTCCCTATTTTATCCTTTTCTGTACGCTTGAGCTGCTGAGCAAGGGCAGTTTGGTCATTTTTGTAGGCATTTGGCCATACATGCATGTAAATAAATGTGAGGGTTTGAGGTGAGTTATTTTTGTAAACCAACGTTTCAAAACCTGTTAGTTGATGTTTTCTATCATCGAGCTTGACCTCAATTTTATACGAGACATCTTGTTGAAAGTATTGACTAAAAGCGCCAAATGGAAGGAGAAGAAATAGTAATTTTTTCATAGAAGCTTATTTGAAATAAAAGTACAAAGTTTTACGCAACAAAAAGCCACCCGAAGGTGGCTTAATGACAGACGCTTTGAACAGCGGATAGTTACACTATTATTGTTTAATAACTCTGTGGGTTACTTTATTTTGTGCGTTTTGAAGCGCAATAAAATAAACACCGTTTTCTAATTTTGAAAGGTCAAGTGTGACTTCTTTTTGCTCCATCGCTAAAGTTGACAACACCTTGCCATTTAGGTCCACAATTTGAACTTGAAGTGCAATCGTTTTATTCAAAGTAATTTGAATTGTTGCACTTGTTGGGTTTGGCGCTATGGAACTTTCAAAGGACATTGCTTCGACCGATAAAACACCGTCGACTCCATCGCAATTTTCGTCTATGTTATTTCCTTCTGAGTCAGTTGCCCCTGGGTTAATCGCGTTATTGCTGTCATCACAATCTCCTGTGAGTGTTGCATAACCATTGATTGGTGAACATGAGACAGTTGGATTACCAATCCCATAGCCATCGTTATCACCGTCAAAATAATAATTCAGGAATGTCAAGCCTTCATCTTCTTGACCATTACAATTGTTATCGATGCCATCACAAATTTCAGTGGCAGCAGGATTAATAGCATTATTGTTGTCATCGCAATCACCTCCGATGGC
>CAYPVA010000286.1:0-2022 GCA_964414045.1 uncultured Lishizhenia sp.
GAATTTCGCCAACTGGTATTCGTTCTACCGTACGCGTACCCTCGCCCTGATGACGTCGGCTGACCTGGCGTTCTGGACGCTGCCGTCCGACATTCGGGTCGCCTGGCAAAACCTCAATACCTGCACCTCATTTTCCGGAACGAGTTGCACCGGCGTAAGCGGAACCAACTACCCCAACTACATCAAGGCCTTTAACGGAACCCACCGCGACAATTTCTTCAAATGGGTTTTCGATATGGACTCTGCCTCGGGAACCCCATTGCGCATGGCTGTTCAGCGCGCCGGAGAGTATTACCGTACCAGTTCCGGAACCAACAACCCTTACGCCGAAAATCCTCAAGTAAGCCTGGGTACCGAACATAGCTGCCGTAAAAACTTCCACCTGCTGATGACCGATGGTGAGTGGAACAATATCGGCACCCCTGGCGAAACCGGTCTGACCTCTCGCGGCAATCTCGATGGAACGGCACAAACCTTGCCGGACGGTACTGTTTTCTCAGCGGGAACCCGCCCCTATACGGACAACTATTCAGGCAGTCTCGCGGATCACATTTTTTATTATTTGACCTAGAAAGCCAAACGGTTACTGCCACGCCAATCTTTATTGAAAACTTCAAGCCAGGACGTATTATTGCGACCAATATGCAGTATTCTGAAGAGGCAAAAAAATTCTACATCTCTCTTTGGGTTATAGAAACGAGTAGAATTTCACATTCCTTTTTGATTGATGCCGATCTCGAAGGTCAATTAAATACCCCGATGAAAATCGAAGAAGGCACAGGCAAGTTCGTCAAATCAATTACAGTTGGCCAGGTGAACAAAGAAGACATCGTAATTGCCGGAACATACAGTAACGGGCCTTATGCTGGTAATGCCGGAATTTACTTCGGAACCTCCAGCGATGGCGAAATTTCAGAAATCACTTCGTATAACTTTTTAGATATTCCAAACTATCTGGATTACTTACCCGAAAGAGCACAAAGACGTATAGAGAACAAAAAAGAACGCAAAGAAAGTCGTGGCAAAGAACTTGAAACCGAAGAATTACTTGTTATGCATAACTTAATTCCGGTTGGCAAAGATTTTCTTCTCATTACCGAGGCATATTATCCTACCTACAGAACCGAGACACGCACATCTACATCTGGTGGTAAAACCACAACGACAACAGTACAAGTATTTGATGGCTACCAGTATACGCACGCTATGATAGCCAAATTCAGTAGAGAAGGCGAAATGCTTTGGAGCCAGGTGTTTAAGATGTACTTGTGGTACAAGCCATTTGTAGCCAGAACTTTTATACGCGTTGCTGGTCAGGAACAAAACAGCATTCAATTGGTCTACGCCGACGGTAAAAATATCTATTCTAAAGCCTTTTCTTTTGATGGTGACATTCTCAGTGAGAAAACATCTAACCCGATCAATACCGAAAACGAAAATGATAAAATCAAGGTAAGTTACAGTAATATTGCTTTCTGGTACGACAAATACTTCTTGTCTTACGGTGCCCAAGACATTAAAAATAGAGGCGACGTCGATGTAAAGCGCAGACGCAAAGTTTTTTTCATGAACCAAGTGTCCTTCGAATAAATAACTTATTTGTAAAGTGCAGACTGAACTTTTGCGTAAAATTTTACTTCTTACAGCAGGGTGTTTCCTGAGCGTGTTATGTTTTGGTCAATACCAAATCAATTATACCGAGCAACAAATTCAAGACTTATACACCCAATGCATGCAGCAAGACCAAAGTTTGGCCTACCCGATTTTCAAGCTAGGGGTGCGTAAAATGCTGGCGCAACATAGTATTCAGTGTAAAGACAAACTCATCATTGCCGACTACAGTCAGCCGTCAACCCAAAAACGCTTTTACTTTTTTGACCTCAAAGAAGGAAAACTCTTGCTTCATACCTATGTTGCACACGGCGTTAATTCAGGAGAACTTTATGCCCAATATTTTTCGAATATCTACGGTAGTTTTCAGACGAGCCTTGGGCTCTATCATACGGCAGAAGTATACTGTGG
>CAYPVA010000286.1:2032-2335 GCA_964414045.1 uncultured Lishizhenia sp.
ATACGCCAACGAATCTTTCATATTTGAAAACGGGAAACTTGGGCGAAGTTTTGGATGCTTAGCGCTCCCTGAAGAAGTATCAGATGAACTCATTGAACTGATGGGCGGAGGTGTTGGTGTTTACGTCTACGGTAAACCTTAACTAAAAACACCCGGTTTTTTTGTCAGTTTAGACAAATAATTATTGATTTCTGGATCGAGTCGCCACCTTAAAATAGGGAATAAAAACAGCGCGCCAACAAGGCCTACCTGTAATATTGCCATGAGCCAAGTATTGAGTTGAACCCAACTCGAAAATGCCAT
>CAYPVA010000287.1:0-2330 GCA_964414045.1 uncultured Lishizhenia sp.
GGAAGCATTTTTATTGAAGGTTTTGGAACAGCATCCGTTGGCAAAACAAGCCAATCTGATTCCAGAATTTGCAGAAACTTATGTGCTGAAGGCTAGAGGAGGCTTTGATCCGAAAATTTCCTATGACCTCAATCAGAAGTATTACGGAGATAAACTTTATTACAGTTTGTCAGATGCCCAGCTAAAGGTGCCAACCTGGTATGGGTTAAGTCTGAAGACAGGATTAGAACAGAATAGGGGGCAGTATCTCGATCCACAAGGTGCCACGCCACAAAATGGCTTGTGGTATGGGGGTATTGAGGCGAATCTTGGCAATGGCCTTTTGATAGACGAGCGCCGGGCAGAACTTCGAAAAGCAGCCATTTTCCAACAAAGCAGTACTTTAGAGAAGCGTTTGGCACTCAACGAACTATTATTTGAGGCCGGGTATGCTTATTGGGATTGGTTTGAACAGTACCATAGCTTAAAAATACTCAAAGAAGCACTCGATGTATCGGCAGTGCGCCTCAAGGCGATTCAGCGCATGGCCGAACTTGGAGACCGCCCAGTTATTGATACGGTAGAGGCTTCGATTCAGTATCAGACAAGAGCGGCTGCCTACACCGAACAACTTACGGCTTTTCAAAATGCGGGTGCAACCTTGAATAGGTTTTTATGGCAAGCCGATGGCGTGCCTCAAGAACTCGATGAGTTGACGTTGCCTTTGTCCAAAGATACCGTCGCAGCGCAAGGGCCTAAATTGATCAATGCTGGCCCAATAGACACGCTTGTTCAAGGTCATCCTTACCTCGCAATAATTGATTTCAAGTTAGAAGCTTTAGATGTGGAGAAAAAGTTCGCTAAAGAACAACTTAAGCCCATTTTGAGTATCAACTATAATTTGCTCAACGAACCTATTCAATACAATCCTTTTGCACAGTTTTCGGCAAATGACTACAAATGGGGCATCACTGCACAAATGCCGTTGATGTACAGAAAAGAACGCGCCGCCTATCAACAAACACAACTTAAAATTGAGCAAACCGAATACGAACGTCTAGATCAGCGTGCTAGCTTGAAGGCAAAATTGCTTTCGGCTAGGTATGACTACTTAAATGCGGTGGCACAGAAGGAAATTTACATTGAAAATGCCAAGAGCACCAGAAAATTACTTGAAGCGGAGCTCAATTTATTTAGTACCGGTGAGAGCACATTATTTATGATCAATGCCCGAGAAATGGCTGCGTTTCAGGCCGAATTGAAGGCCATCAATTACATCGCAAAAACAGAACAACTGTGGCTTAAGTGGCAGTTTTTACAAGCTACCCTAGTTCGATGATGCTAAAGTAAATAGGCATTCCAAGTGCTATATTGAATGGGAAGGTCAAGCCTAAAGCCATCGGAATATACAAGCCCGGATCTGCTTTAGGTGCAGCCAAGCGCATGGCAGCCGGCACAGCAATGTAGGAGGCACTCGCTGCTAAAACGGCAAAAATAAAACGGTTTGAAGGGTCTTGCGTGACCAATTGAGAAAGCCACGCCACAACCATACCATTCAATGCCGGGATGACAATCGCAAAGAGGGCCATATGCCATCCGTGCGTTTTAAAAGACTTGATTCGGCGTGCGGTTGTCATCCCCATTTCAAGTAAAAACAAGGCAAGGAATCCTTTGAAAATATCGGTCGTAAATGGAGCAATATCAGCAGCTTGTTTGCTATCGGAAAGGAGCCCAATGACCAAGCTACCCATGATCATCAAAACACTACCATTGGCAATGGAGTGCCTGAGTAATTCTCGAAAACCCATATTAGCGCCAGCATTATCGTAAATTTTTAAAAGACTTACCCCGACAATTATTGCCGGGAATTCCATAAATGCCATCACAGCTACCATGTGTCCGTTCAGTGTGAGCCCTTTAATTTCCAAAAATGAAAGGGCAGCAACGAAAGTGACGGCACTTACTGAGCCATATGATGCGGCCACAGCAGCGGCATTCGAAATCCCAATGCGCTTTTTAATTATGAAAAATGAATAGAGCGGTATCAACGCAGCAATGGCCATTCCGAAAACCAGCGACCAACCAATTTCAGCAGTCCATGGACTGTGTTGTAATTCTTGACCACCTCTAAAACCTATCGAAAACAAGAGATAAAGCGAGATGAATTTAAATGAGGACTCTGGAATTTCGAGGTCACTTTTAACAATGACTGCCAAAATTCCTAGGAGAAAGAATAAAATGGTCGGGTTACTCAGGTCGTGTGTTAGGAATTGTAAATTCATTTATCCGTGTTTTAATTGATTTTGATTGATTTTGATTGATTTTGATTGATTTTGATTGATTTTGATTGA
>CAYPVA010000288.1:0-2325 GCA_964414045.1 uncultured Lishizhenia sp.
GGGTGACTTTCTTTAGCCTCATTTCTTATTCCATGTACCTGATCAACCTCAATGTCGTGATCATCACCATCATCAAGCAGACCATACACGGCAACTATAGCTCCAAGAAATTCATACCGGCTGAACATTGGGTCCTGGATTACGCTATTTTCTGGGTCCTCACCATCGGTATTTCCTTTGTGCTGTACCAACTCATTGAGGTGCCGTTTATGAAGCTGCGCGATACCAAAAAGAAGGCCTGAGATGCAAACCAAACTGGCAAAATATTTACTGCTACTGGTTTTTATTTTGGCTGGATTTTGGGCCGCAGGCCGTTTTCAAGGCCAACGCAAAAGCGTGTATTTTTTTACCGGAGCAGATGAGCGCATCCGCAAAGTGGGGCGTTTTATTGAAGGCGCCGATGGCCAGCCACAGGCCTATGCCCCGGGTGCTTACCTCGAATTTTCTTTTTCTGGCCCAAACTGTGAAGTCTTGCTCGAGGACGAACAACGCTTTGGGCGCCACCACAATTTCATCGTCTATCAAATTGACCAACAAGCGCCCGTGCGCCTTGAGTTAACGCGCAAATTCAATCGCATCATACTCAAAGGAGGTAAGGGCAATAAAGCACACATGGTGCGTATTTGTAAGGCCACAGAAGCAGCTATTGGGTACATCCGCTTGGTGGGTCTGCGCTGCGAAAAACTGCATGTCATCAAGGCGCCTTCAGTGCTCTTTGAATTCATCGGAGACTCCATTACTTGTGGCAACGGTGCCGATGATTCAAAAGTACCTTTTGGCGAGGGCCCGTGGTATGCCTATCACAATGCTTATGAAAGCTACGGCCCGTTACTTTGCCGCGAAATCGGCGCCGATTGGCAGCTCAGTGCCGTCTCGGGTATTGGCCTGCGTTCAAGTTGCTGTGGCTTGCGCTATCAGATGCCTGAGGTCTATGGCTTTGTAGGTTTCAATGCCTGTAAGCAACCCTGGCCCGTGGCCAAGCGCCGCCAGCCCAACTGTATCTTCGTAACGCTCGGACAAAATGACAAACTCCACGAAGCCAGTACCTATGAAGCCGCTTACTATCAGTTTTTAAAGCAGCTAAGAAACTACTATCCAAAATCTACCCTTATTTGCTGCAATAGCCCTATGGCCACCCTCCCTGACAAAGCCATACAAAACCAAAGTATTCAGCGCATCCTCCATCAATTTCGCAGCACCCACGACGCCAACATCCATTTCTTCGCCTACCGCGGTGTCTATCGCTCAGGACACGACAAACACCCTACCTTGGCCCAACACCGCCTCATGAAAACTGAGTTGTTGGGGTTTGTGAAAAACCTATTGCCGCAATAATAGCGGAGGTTTTACATAAAGTATTCAAATGCGCCGGAGAAGTCGGCAATGAAGTAAGTGCCATCGCTCAAGAACTTAACACGGTACACATTAATAGAGGTTGAGCCCAGCTTTTCTTTGAGGTTGCTCGGCACATTCCCTAGAAAGCGGAAGCCACGTTCGTAGCACACCACCAAACCATCGTTTGTCATGTGGGCGGCCCATAATTCACCAAACTCTGCTTCGCCACCGCGCAGGTACTCTAAAATACTATTGTCAGAGGCCGAATATTTTGTTTCGGTGATTGCAATCCATTCACCGTTGTCATTGAATGTCACTGAATTGATCACTTCACCTTGGCTGTTCCAGGTATTCAATTTTTGTATCAGGCTGCTGGGTGCACCAAATGATTTATAACCGTTAGCGCCAAACAAAATAAACCAACTGCCACTTTCAGTAAGTACCAAGTCATCAATCAAGTCATTGGTGTTGTTCAAGGCATCAAGTGCGTTTGACATAGATGTAGGAATGCCATTAGCCGCATAGCCGTTGGTGCCATAAATTGCGACATCACCACCAGTTAATGTGAGGGCAACATTCTTGCATTCTCCCCAAGAAATAATTTGCTGTTTGACAAATGCCCTGGCGCCAATTTGCGCAAACGAAATATGGGCAACACAGGCTAAAATAAGAACTAAATGACGCATGTTTCAGTATTTTAAATAGTTAGGTTGTAGTGCTCTAATGTAAAAGAATATAATATAAATTGAAAAGTTTTGTGAAAAACGCAAGCCCACTCCCTTAGTTTGCGAAATTGAGTTTCATCGCTTGCGATTCTCGCGTTAGCTTTGACTCAAAATTCAGCAATCATGAACATCAAAACCAGCCTTTTTATTCTTCTATTAACCCTCATCCATAATGTTTATGGACAAGAAATCTACGAACCGAATTTGATATTAAAATCGGGAAGTAAATATGAAGTAGCAAAGGTATATTGCATCAATAGAGATA
>CAYPVA010000289.1:0-2315 GCA_964414045.1 uncultured Lishizhenia sp.
GACTAAATCGCGTAGCGATGACTTGGTCGCGCAGCGAACTGATTATATGTCCCCTATCATCACTTATTTCCAGTCTATTTACCCTCTGAGCGCAGCTTCTCAAGAGGCATTGGCAGGTATTTGCCGGGAGATTAGCATTGCTAAAAACCAGGATTTACAATCCATAGGCCAAACCTGCAAGACCCTTTATTTTTTGAAAAAGGGAATGGCTCGTATTTATTATGTCAAAGATGGAACGGATATTACAGAGGGTTTTTATGGCGAATTTAACTTGATTGCTCGAGCTGAAAGCCTTTTTGCGGGCAAGCCTAGTCAAAAAGGCATACAGGTTTTGGAGGATTCGGAGCTTTGGTCCATTGATACGTCCGCTTTAACTTCTTTGTATGAAGAGCACCGTGATATAGAACGCTTGTTCTCGAAATTGTTTGAAAAGGCCTATGTGGAGGCTATACAACGGATAGAAAATTTGCAGTTTCATGCGGCAGAGGAACGCTATCACTTATTAGAGAAAGAGCAGCCCGAGGTATTAAAGAGGGCTCCATTAAAATTTATTGCCTCCTATCTGGGAATCACGCAGGTAAGTTTGAGTCGCATTCGCGCGAAGAAATCCTAATTTAACATTTGTTAAGTGCTTTTGGCGTTCATCTGAGCACCTTTGTGTCTAAATTTTACACAAATGGAAGTACGGTTCGGATTGAAAGAGAATTGGCAGCAGTTCAGTTTATTGGTTTTAGTAAACGCCTTTGTGGGCGGAATGGTAGGTTTAGAACGTTCAATTTTGCCTCAATTAGCAGCTCATGAATTCCATATTGCTTCTCATTCGGCCATTTTTTCCTTTATCGTCGTTTTTGGTATTGTCAAAGCTTTAACGAATTACTTTGCTGGTCATTTTGCGAATACACTGGGGAGAAGACGTTTGTTGATTTACGGTTGGCTTTTTGCGATTCCCATTCCGTTCTTGTTGATGTGGGCGCCCACTTGGAATTGGATTGTGGCTGCTAATGTACTTTTGGGAATTAATCAGGGCCTCGCTTGGTCTAGTACCGTGACTATGAAAATCGATCTAGTGGGGGATAAGCAACGGGGTTTAGCCATGGGAATTAATGAATTTGCGGGTTATTTATCCGTCGGTTTGGTGGCGCTTTTAACGGCCTGGATAGCGAATGCGTATGGAATTAGGCCTTATCCCTTTTATATTGGGATTGTATTTGTGTTTTTGGGCCTGTTGATTTCTTGGATTGGGGTGAAAGACACCCGGTCATTTGTCCAAAAAGCGGCCCAAGAAAGTTCCCTTCCTTTACTTAAAAAACCCTTTTGGGATACATCTTTATTGCATCGTAATTTAGGAGCTATCTCTCAAGCAGGGCTTGTCAATAATCTGAATGATGGGATGATATGGGGGCTATTTCCCCTGTTATTAGCTACTAAAGGATTTGATTTAGGCCAAATAGGGATTATAACAGCCATCTATCCCCTGGTTTGGGGCCTAGCGCAATTAGGGACAGGACGTTTATCTGATTTTATTTGCCAAAAAGATTTATTGTTTATCGGTATGCTTCTTCAAGCCTTTGCCATATTAGGTCTTATGTGGGCTCAAACATTTATGGCTTTTGCCACCCTTTCCTTTGTGATAGGAGTAGGAACAGCAGTTGTCTATCCGACTTTTTTAGCGTCTATCGCTGAAAATACACACCCAGCTGATCGGGCCGCTAGTTTAGGCACTTTTCGCCTATGGCGAGATTTAGGCTATGCTTTTGGAGCTATATTAACTGGAATTTTAGCGGACTATTTCGAACTAGAAGTAAGTGTAATCGTCATTGGATTATTGACACTAGGCTCCGCGGGGATAATTAAATGGAGAATGATGTGTTAATGGTGATTCTTTTTCAAAATGGTGCTGCGCAATAATTTCAAAAAAGAATCACCCTTACCAACTGAACAGGGAGGGGAAGAAATGATGGTAAATGGTAAATGTTTCCTCCGGACTCTTTTCAATTGAAAGATAGAATAATCTCACTAATTATTGCGACAAGAAATTATTGCGTAGCACAATTTCCGTCGCAATGATTAGAGAGATTTATCTAATTCCTCTTTCCCAATCAATCCCACGCTAGACCACGTCTTAACGCCATTTTTGTACATTTCTAGGTAGGGGATAGCTTCGATTTTCTTGGATTTTGCTAGCTCTTGGTTTTCGTCCACATCGATTTCGATCAATTCGACTTTGCCGTTTTGAGCTTTAACCCATTCCTTTAAGATAGGGCTTAATTGCTTGCACGGGCCGCACCAAGTGGCATTGTAATCGATGATGACCA
>CAYPVA010000290.1:0-2311 GCA_964414045.1 uncultured Lishizhenia sp.
TCCCCGACACGCTTTCGGGCGTTGTTGATGTTGATGAGAGCGACGCGGCCGAGGCCTTTTCGATGCCTGATGTGGTGGCTGAAGATTTGGATGTCGTTGTTCTGCCGCCGCAGGATGACGAGTTCACCTGCAGCGAATGCTTCATTGTGAAGCATCACACAATGCTGTCGAGCCAAAAGGGCAAGTACGGCAAGCTCTGCACCGAGTGTGCCGACTAGTCGCTAGAGGCGATTAGTTCTTTAGTGCTTGGGCGAGTTGCGCCGGTCGACGCGATGAAATCAACCAATACGGAGTCGGGTCGAGCTTGCTGTCCACCGCTACTCGCACTAACTTCTGAGTTGTTCCACGGAACAAAACAAACGCCCGAGGATGCAGTTCAGGGCCTCTGGCACGACGCGCCTCTTCTCCGGTTAGGACCTCTGCGTTCCCGAGTTCGCTTCGAGGGATTACCGCTCTACCAACCGTAAGCGCATCCTTGGTGACAACAATTCGAGGTGCATTCAGAATTGCCAGAGCGCACATGACCCCGGCTGTTAGCGCGCCGATCCAGACTCCCATGTCGTGTGTCCATGGGTAGAGCGTTAGCCAGATAGTTGGCCACACGATTGCTATAGCAATGTATGTGTTGACCGACGGCAGCAGTTTTTCGGTGTAATCGGGCGAGTTGGTTGCAGAAGTGTTCATCGTTTCTACATTACGCTCAAGTGTTGATGAGTGAAGTAAACGTTCTTTTGAAGGCAGAACCAGGCTTTGAGCCGGTTTATGCGAAGCCAGGCGATGCAGGTGCCGACTTGCGTTGCACGATTGACACAGTGGTGCCTGCTGGCGAACGCAAGCTTTTGCCCACAGGAGTTTCAATCGCACTTCCAGACGGTTATGTCGGACTAGTGCACCCGCGTTCGGGCCTCGCTGCCAAGCACGGAATCACCGTCTTGAACGCTCCAGGAACCGTGGATGCCGGCTATCGTGGCGAAGTTATGGTCACTTTGCTAAACACGGGCTCTGAGGATTTCGTCATCACTCGTGGTGATCGCATCGCGCAGTTAGTTATCCAACAATTCGAGAAGGCCAAGTTCATTTCAGTCGAGACCCTGCCTGGCAGCGACCGTGGCGAAAGCGGATTTGGTTCAACGGGGACGAAATAGGCATGAATAATCCTTCGAAGTCAGCGCCTGCCGATCGAGCAACTGCAGGCCCTTTAGATTCGTCTGAGTTCCGCAGCACAAACCCATACCTAGACCTTGGTTCTATCCGGGTGCCGGCAATCGACTCTGTGGCGGTAAAACTGGAGGTTGAAGAGGCCACCGGCAAGCCAATCGCAGTCACTCTCGACACTGGCGACTGGAGCGTTCAGTTACAGGCATTTGCTGCTCCACGGTCTGAAGGTGTCTGGCTTGAAGTTAAATCCCAGTTGGCAAGTTCGATCACAGCGCAGGGCGGACAGATCGAAGAGCGCATTGGCTCACTCGGTCCGGAGTTAGTAGCCAAGCTGCCTGTCAACAACGAAGCAGGCCAGCAGATTGGCACGCGTTTGGCTCGCTTTGTTGGCGTCGATGGCCCGCGTTGGTTTCTGCGAGGTGTAATTTCGGGCGCAGCCTTGGTCGACCCCAAAGCTGCCGCAGACGCCGACGATCTGTTTCGAGCCGTAATTGTGCACCGCGACGAGATTCCGATGCCGCCTAAAGATCTACTGCCGATCACGATTCCTGGCCAAAGCAACTTCGTTCCTCTTGGCTGATGGCTGAGAAAAACGACCACCACGCGCGAGCAGGCCGTTTGGGCATCCGCATTGAAAACGGTGAAGCCAAGATGGACCGCGCCTCTTTGCTTAAGAGCATCGGCGGCGTCGCTGGCATAGCCGAATCAATCCTTCCGAGTGCGTTGTTTATGGTCTGTTGGGTGATCTACAAGAGCCCGTTGATAGCGATTTCGGCAGCCGTTTTACCTGTCGTTTGTTTCGGTATTTACCGACTTGTCACTAAATCGACCTGGATGCAAGTTGTCGTTGGTGCCGCGATTGCCGGTTTTTCGGCCTGGCTTGCACTTCGTCCTGGCGGCGAAACACGCGACTACTTCGTTTCGGGCTTGATTATCAATGCGGCATACCTGGTGCCGTTGCTTGTGTCGGTGCTATTACGTTGGCCGCTGGTCGGCATCCTGCTTGGGTTCCTGATCGGTGAAGGCGTTAGTTGGCGCAAAAATCCTCGTGAGCTTCGATCATTTACGGCGGCAACTTTGGCTCTCTGCGCTGTCTTCGTAATACGGCTCTCGGTTGAGCTCCCGCTCTATTTCGCGAATCAAGTGGCTGCCC
>CAYPVA010000291.1:0-2307 GCA_964414045.1 uncultured Lishizhenia sp.
TTGGTTGAGGATTTCTTTGTTTGAAATGTATTTGAACTATCGCAGAGGTGTAATGATACCAATCGTTTTTTAGCCGCGTTGTTTGGTCTTGTAAACCATCAAAACTATCGGCCATAGTGAAGGTTGTTTTGTGCTCCAAACCAATGCTGAAGCGCCCGCGATGATAGGCCAAGCCAAAGCCTAAACTCGGCATCCAGTTGATTTGCCATTCATTATTTGTTAGGCCATCTAAGCGTGTTTCATACAGGTTGTCTAATACGCCAGGAAGTTGTTCGCTCAGTGGGCCTGCAGCTGCCATCGCATTATAGTCGTAGATCAAACCTGCTGTATCAAGGGCATCGGTCCAGTTTTGTTGCCAAGTGAGACCAACTCCACCGAAAATATAGGGGTCAAAACCTGTACGCTCGCGTAGTTTGCCAGCATGTAAAACCAATTCGAGGTCGAGTTCTCGGATGTCGGTTCTGAAATTATGCACGTAATTTTGGTTGCCGGTCATGTAGGGTTGAAGTACCGGATTAACCGACGAACCTAAGGTAGTATAGTCATTTCCTTGGCCATACCATTGACCCGCCAAAAAACGGCCCCGCAGGTCGAAAGAAAGCGCATGACCGTAGTCGTAATTGAAGGAACGACCTAAAGTCAGGCCAAAGCCATTGTAATTCTCATCCTTGAGATCTGTACTGCTCCAAGTAGAGCCAATATTGAAGCCCCAAAACCATTTTGAACTTTCATAATTGACTTTTTGAGCAAAATAAAACGAGGTACTTGTAAGTAAGAAAAGGAGTGTATAGATTGTTTTCATAAGCGGAAGTTTCGTGCCTAAAGGCGAATATGATGCCAAAAGTATTTGAATTTATAGCATTAAGAAATATTTAACAAATCTTCATTTAAAAGAAGTGTATTTCGTGAAACGCAAAATCTTGAGCTGACTACTCAATAAATCTTTGTAGATAATGGAACCGAGATATCCGGTTTTGTAGTCATAAATAATTTGTAATTCTTGGAGTGCCTGTTTGTTTTTGAAGTAGAACACTTCGATGAGATTCCCCCATTGGTCGTAGCGATAATTCCAAGTTTCTGCCGCCTGAAATCCTTCAGCAATCGTTGATTTCTCTGTTAAAAGTCCTTTTATATCATACCGATAGACTTCTTTTTGACTTTGTTGGTTCATCCGAAAGTAATGCTCCTTTTCAAGCAGGTAACCATCCGGATTGTAAATACAGCTGACATCCATAAAGGGCAGATGATACTGATTATACTGGGTGTAGTCTTGAACCTGTTCCTTGTTGTAAACCAAAGTTTCTTTTCGCATCAAAACTGCTGATGGATTATGAAGGAGATTTTCCTTGAATTGATCTCTGAAATACGAAATACAAATGAGCCGAGCCATGGAATCATAGCTATAATGTTCTGAAATGGCTCCGCCATAGGCAGGGTAGCGGTGGACGGCAAGTTTGCCATTTTGATGATAGGCAAATTGATGCAAGGTGCTGTCTTTTTGCTTTCCTTTTTGAATGACCTCTAATTGCTCAATAAGCTGACCTTTTTCATTGAAGCGATACCTGTACCAATCTAGGCTCGGCTTGAAAGGTGTTTGAGCACTTTTGTAAGTATAAAATCCTTCAATGGACTGGATCTTTAACTGAGAAATAATACTCGGGTTAAAGAATGGTGTGTTGGAAAAAGCTTGTCCGTTTTGATTTTCAATCAATTGTCCATTGACAGAAAAAACAAAAACAAAAACAAGAAGACGCCACATGTATTATCCGACGCGAAGTGCACTAAGCACGCTTTTCCAACTTGCTTTTTGAGCAAGAATTTGTTCGAGTTCGGCAACCGAGACGCGTTGTTGCTCCATGGTGTCGCGGTCGCGGATAGTAACTGTTTTGTCTTCAAGGGTTTGGTGGTCCACGGTAATAGAGTAAGGTGTACCAATGGCGTCTTGACGACGGTAGCGTTTACCAATCGAATCTTTTTCGTCGTATTGCAAACTATATTCAAGCTGAAGTTCAGCCATGATTTCACGCGCTTTTTCAGGTAAGCCATCTTTTTTAATTAATGGCATGATAGCGGCTTTGTAAGGAGCAAGTACTGCAGGAATTTTCAATACTACGCGCTCTGAACCATCGGAAAGTTGCTCTTCTTGATAGGCGGCACTTAATACAGCTAAGAACATGCGATCAAGACCAACAGAAGTTTCAACGACATAAGGCACGTAGCTTTGGTTGAGTTCGGGATCGAAAAACTGTAGCTTTTTTCCTGAATATTGTTCGTGTTGTTTGAGGTCGAAGTCTGTGCGCGAGTGGA
>CAYPVA010000292.1:0-2305 GCA_964414045.1 uncultured Lishizhenia sp.
CTCCTCCATCAGGATTTGCATATCCTAGTCCGCACGTATTGATTCAAGGAGAGCGTATTGCCACAATCACTCCATCTATCAATGGTAATGATGTAACTTTTTCAGCAAATAATTTACCTGCAGGTTTAGTACTAAACCCAATAACAGGGGAAATTACAGGAACTCCTACGACCATTAGTCCCAATACGATTTATGAAATAACGGCTAGAAATTCTACTAATTATGTGACAAGCACAATTGCAATTCGCGTAAAAATGGCACCACCTGCTGACTTAGTCTACCCGAGTCCAAAGGTTTTTGAAGCAGAGATGCCAATCACAGCCATAAATCCAAACTTTTCAGGCGTAGTAGAAAACTTTAGCGTATTCCCTGCACTACCAGCAGGTCTTACCATTAATCCTACAAATGGTCAAATAAATGGCACGCCTACTACTGCCTCGTCTAGTACCATATATACCGTAACTGCTCGTAATTCTACCGATCAAACATCGGCTAACATCGACATTACAGTTCTCATCGCCAAACCTAAAATCAAGTACGACACCACTAATATTTTTTACCAATTTGTTACTATCCCTACAATGATCCCTACAAAATTAGGAATTATTGACTCGCTTACTCTTGACCAAAATTTGCCTCAAGGCTTAATTTTCAATAAACAAACTGGAGTTATTTCAGGTACAAGTATTGTACAAATCCCAAGGACTATTTTTACAGTAACTGCTTACAATTCTTCAGGCAGGACTAGTTTTGCTGTACCTATAACTGTGACGATACCCCCTCCAAGTAATTTGAGGTATGTCAATCCAGCTGCTTATATTGTAGGAAACTCGATTTCGGCTCTAACCCCAAGTGTATCCGAAACCGTTGATTACTATTCTATAGATAAACCATTACCTTCTGGTTTAAATTTTAATACAAGCACTGGCGTAATTAGCGGAAATCCCACTCAAGCTATCCCAAGGACAACATTCACCATAACGGCCATAAACGTAGCAGGTTCGAGTTCATATACGCTACCCATCACTGTATTAATTCCAGCACCTTCTGGTTTAATTTATTCAACACCACATGTATATGAAGAAGGAGTAACTATAAATCCTTTAGACCCCACTGTAACTGGAGAGGTAGCTTCTTATTCCGTGACTCCCAATCTTCCAGCTGGTTTAACTTTAGATTCTGGAACAGGTAGAATTTATGGAACTCCTACATTAGCGAAAGCGGCAACTACTTATGTTATAACGGCAACTAACTCAACCGGGTATACTTCTTCGAACATAATCCTAACCGTATTAATAGCTAAACCGGCAAACTTAGTCTATTCTAGTCCTAATACGTTTTACCAAACAAAGTTGATTACACCACTAGTGCCAGCTTACCTGCATACGGTTAGCAATTTTTCTATTGACCGACCATTGCCTAACGGTTTGAATTTAGATCCATTAACTGGTGTTATTTCTGGGAGTCCTACTATATTAAGCCCATCCCAGAATTATACGATTACAGCTAGCAATAGTACGGGTTCTACATCTACATCTGTCTCCATTAAAGTGGTCATTGCACCGCCCTCAGAATTAATCTACCCCTTAACTAAAATATTCATTCAGGATTCATTAATCGCACCAATCTTACCTACCTATTCTGGAGCAGTAACCTTATTTGAAATTGACAAACCTTTGCCAAAAGGAATCTCTTTAGATACATTAAGTGGTGAAATTAAAGGTACTCCTACCCAGATTTCAAGTAAAAACACTTATACAATCACGGCCTCAAATTCCACAGGATCAACTTACACTCCAATCGATATAACAGTATTAATTGCACCTCCTAAGAATCTTTCTTATGATACTCCCATAATTTATGAGGAAGAAATACCTATCGTTCCATTAAATCCACGTGTGACTGGAAAAGTTGATATCTATACCATTGATAAAGCATTGCCAGAAGGATTAACATTTGATACCACTACTGGAATTATTTCAGGTACTCCTACAAAAGCTATACCGTTAACAGAATATTGGGTTACTGCGAAAAACACAACCGGTTTTGCTGTAGCACGTGTAGTTATAACTGTTATCATTGCAAGACCTCAAATCCACTATCCTTCAGCTGTTTTAGGAGGCCAAATTAACCCCATTTATTCTGGAGTCCACTTATTTATTAATGGCCAAAACAATCCTGCAATCGTACCTACCACCAAAGGAATTGTCTCTGCAATTACAATTAATAGACCATTACCTTCTGGAATAACTTTAGACTCATTAAGTGGCATTATTTCAGGTACACCTACAGAAATTTCATCGCC
>CAYPVA010000293.1:0-2303 GCA_964414045.1 uncultured Lishizhenia sp.
ACAAAATTGTATCAAAATATTTACTCGTTTGGTCCATATGTGGTACATTTAGCTTGTGATTGACGAATTAAAAGCACAAGTAGAGCGTACTTTTGGGCAAAAAGTTACAAATCGGCGCCAAGCGGAAATGTTGTCTCAGGATATTTACCTGAAAACCAATGCATTGGTTTCTTACAACACCCTTCGTAGACTTTTTGGTCTGGTGGCCTATACCAAACCCAGGCAAACTACCCTGGATTTTTTGGCGCAATATTGCAGCTTCAAAAGCTATGTAGATTTCTGCAGACAGTTCCCAAGCGTCGATAACTGGCCTTCTTGGGAGGGTTTGTTTTTAGCACTCAGTGACTTAAGCATCGTTGAAATCATTGCTCATTTGAAACAACGCAAACGCGAACACCGAGATTTTGCAATTGCTTTTGGAATGGCGGCTAAAGAACTGATCAATCAAAATAGATTAGCAGATGTTCTGGCACTATTTAAAGCGCATGATTTTCAATTTGAACAGATCAATTTTGATGACGTTAGTCAAATCGGTGTCATCATAGGCTTGCATTTCAGAAATCATAACAATCTCGAGATCGAACAAGCCTTATTGAAGCAAGCCAATTTTAGAAATTTAGTTGTGAAATCAAATGTGGATTACACCAAATTCAATACAAAATATGGCGAATGGATCCTGTTTTTAGAAGGTCAAAAAAATATGGATCATGAAACCACTCAATTCATTCGTGCCCTCAGACCATTTATGTATTTATTGAACAAGCTAGAGGTTCCGCGCGCTGTTCAAGTTCAAATTCCAGAATTAAATGAGTCGATGCATCCTATTTTATATGGTAGGATTTATAGTTTAAAAGTGCTTTTAGCAGCTTCAAAAGCAGAAGCAAAACGCATAAGTGAACAAATGTGGCAACGTCTTGAAAAAGAACCGCAGCATCAAGCAGAATTGCTGTATGTTCCGGCCATACACAGCCTGATTTCACAAAATGAATGCCTTACTGAATTTACTCAAAAAGCACTCCAAGAACTCCCGATTGCGCAGCATTGGTATCAAATCTCCTTAATAGCCATTGAGCAAATATTTTTAGCTTCTCGTCATGTTAAAAACAAGGAATTTAAAGCTGCAAACCTTCTGATTGAAAATAACCCCATTGACCAGATCCGCTTTGGCTACAAAGAAATCATGGATCTTTTCATTACATTTTTCAAGCTTGAAATTGCACAGCATGATGGTCAAAATACCCAAGGCCTCCAACAACAATTCAAAGTCAAACTTTCGAAAGTCAACTTACCATTGTTGTCAGAGGCGTATTTTGAGGCGTATTTCAGAAATTTTTAAAGGTTTTATTTTGCTCTTTTCATTGCTTCACGAGCCCTAGACATCGCTTCTCTGTATCTTACGATGTCTTTCTTACATGCTTCAATTCGATCCTTATAGCGTTCAATTTCACGAGTAAAACTTTCCCATTGACGTGCTTTTGAAGACCTGATATTGTGTTTCGAAGCACTTGTATTTGCGCTGCGCAGACGACTAGCAAAAGATTCAGATTCTCTACTTTTTCGAATTTTTACTTTTGCGATATCTTCTTTGAATCCTGCAATTTTTGTCTTCTCACGTTCAATATCTCTTTTATAGCTTTCTATTTGAGATTTGTAATAGGCTTTACTCATTTTATAAATTATTGGTTTCTCGCAGCCTCACCCAAAGTGATATTATTATCTATGAGTTTGTCAGCTTTCTTGTTCTTGATTTGAACAGTCACACCATAAGTATCCAAAAACTTCTTCTCCACATCTTTGACGAGCATGTTGCCTTTTATTTTGATACCGTCTTTGGAAGTAGTACTTATTTTTGCTGAGGTTTTTTGGTTCAGCCCTCCTAGCGTCAATGTTTCTTCTGCAATCATGTTTCCTTTGTAAAAAACAAGTGAAAGATCATACGCTTCTTTGAATTCTTTAGATAAGGACTTTAACTTTTTATTCGGTGCGATGGTGAATTCCGCTTTATTGAATCGGTCTAAAAACTTGTCTAGTATTCCCATAGCATTACATTTTACCTGCTTGCGTTAGCGTCATGTCGTTGTCGGCTAATTTTGTAGCGTCACCATTTTTGATTTGGACCTTAATGCCAAATGCATCTTTGAAATAGTTTTCTACATTTCCAACTCTTGAGCGCGGACCTATTTCTAGCTCACCACCTGAGTAATTTGCTTTTGCTAAGTCTAGTATTTTAATTTCGTCACTTGCGATTTGATTATTCCCTTTATATACCTCTAAAGAGCAATTAAAATCAGTTGTAAATTGTC
>CAYPVA010000294.1:0-2300 GCA_964414045.1 uncultured Lishizhenia sp.
GTGACCAACGCAAGGCATTTTGCTCCATGAATTCAAGGCCACTTGGCGTTATTCCGGCTTGAAAAATGGCCGCAACTGCCTCACATGCTTGCTGTGCATCAAAGAAAGGCACTAACATCAGGAGGTCATGGGTAGGGTGGGGCAAAAGTTTCAAAACAATTTTTGTCACGATGGCCAATGTGCCCTCTGATCCTACAATAAGTTGAGTCAGGTTATAACCTGTGGCGTTTTTTAAAACATTTGCGCCTGTCCACATGACTGTGCCATCTGCCAGTACGATTTCTAAATTGAGTACGTAATCTTTCGTGACACCATATTTAACAGCTTTAGGCCCCCCTGAATTTTCCGAAATATTGCCACCGATAAAACAAGAGCCTTTGCTAGCGGGGTCAGGCGGGTAAAATAAACCTTTTTCCCGAACTGCATTTTGCAATTCTTCGGTGATCACGCCCGGTTCAGTAATGACTTGCGCATTCTTGACATCAATATCAATGATGCGATTTAGTTTTTCTGTGGAAAGCAAGACGCCGCCATGAATTGGCAAACAGCCGCCACTTAATCCTGTTCGGGCACCTGCTGCTGTTACTGCAATCTTGTGCGCATTACAATAATGCATGATTTTTGAAACCTCTTCGGTATTAACCGGAAGAAGTACCAGGCCTGGGTAGAAAACTAAATCTTCGGTGTGGTCATGGCTATATGCTTCCAATTGAGCGCGCTCACTGAGGCAGCGCCCCGGCAGCAATTGCTCAAAGTAAGATAAATCAACTGCAGTAGGTTGATTGAATTGGTCAGAAAAATGTTGGCTTTGCATGACTGCGAACATAAGTAAAATTGCTGAATTGTTGCCGCCGGTTCTTTTTAATTTTATCTTTGAATTGAAAATGAAACACATGTCTCAAGAAGTATATCTCATCGATGGTATTCGCAGTGCCATCGGAAATTTTGGAGGAAGCATTGCTCCTTTGCGTGCCGATGATTTGGCAGCTCAAGTCATCACTGCACTTATCGCGCGTCATCCAGATCTCGATTTGAAATCAATCGAAGATGTAATCCTCGGTTGTGCCAATCAGGCGGGTGAAGACAATCGCAATGTGGCGCGCATGTCCAGCTTGCTTGCGGGTTTGCCTATTGAGGTCCCGGGCGAAACAGTCAATCGCTTGTGTGCTTCAGGAATGGCTGCTGCTATTAACGCCACACGCGCATTGCGTTTGAACGAAGGTAGTTTATATATTGCCGGTGGTGTCGAGCACATGACGCGTGGGCCATGGGTAATCTCAAAAACGTCTTCAGCCTTCGGTCGCGATGCACAGATGTACGATTCTTCGTTTGGCTGGCGTTTCATTAATCCAAAAATGGAGGCGCTTTATGGCGTTGACAGCATGGGCATGACCGCCGAAAATCTCGCCGACAAATATCAAATTTCAAGAGCAGATCAAGATGCCTTCGCGGCCTGGAGTCAGCAAAAAACCGCAGCTGCTCAAGCCAGAGGTTTTTACAAAGGTGAAATTACAGCCCTTGAAATTCCTCAAAAACGCGGAGAAGCCATCTTCTTTGATCAAGACGAATTTGCACGAGCCAATACTACAACTGAAACACTTGGTAAGCTCAAGCCAGCCTTTAAAAAAGAGGGGAGCGTAACTGCTGGCAATGCTTCGGGGCTCAACGATGGTGCCGCAGCTTTGCTGTTAGCCAATGAAACAGGCGTTCAACAACACAAGCTCAAGCCAATGGCCAAAATATTGTCGGCTGCAGTAGCGGGCGTAGCGCCAAGCATCATGGGGATCGGTCCTGTTCCGGCAAGCCAGAAAGCATTGTTGCGCGCTGGCCTGAGCCTTGATCAAATGGATGTCATTGAAATCAATGAAGCTTTTGCAGCTCAGGTTTTAGCTTGTTCCAGAGCATTAGGATTGAAAGACAATGACCCAAGAATTAACCCGAATGGTGGTGCTATTTCACTTGGGCATCCACTCGGTATGTCCGGTGCGCGCTTATTATTAACTGCAGCAAGGCAACTTCAACAAAGCAATCAGCGTTATGCGTTAGTGACCATGTGTATAGGTGTGGGTCAAGGATATGCTGCCGTCATAGAAAAATGCTAAGGTGAAAATTGTCTATTTTTTTTGTTTCATTTTTGTTTTTAGCGCTTGTAAAAAAGAAGCTACGCGCTGGAATTCTGACTGGGAAGTACCCATTGTAAAAGATACGCTAGATCTTTCTAACTTTTACAACGATTCTACCCTTTCCTTGAATGGCTCGCAAATCAACATCGCATTAAGCAGAACACTTTTAGATATTGG
>CAYPVA010000295.1:0-2298 GCA_964414045.1 uncultured Lishizhenia sp.
GCAGAAATCAATACAGATGAGCTGCATACCAAAAACATCCACAAGGCAATCACGCTCATGACCAATACGGAGCCGAATATTACCGTGCTTCAAATAAAAGGTCGAATAAAATAACTACATTTGTAGGCAAAATTTAAAAGAAACTATGGGAGCAGGTGCGAATCAATTGGTGATGATTGTCTTAATGATCGGAGTATTTTACTTCTTCATGATCAGACCACAAATGAAAAAACAAAAAGAATTAAAGAAGTTTCGCGAAGCATTAAAACCCGGAGATAAAGTCGTTACAATCGGCGGTATTCACGGTAAAATCCTCGAGATTTCAGATGCTACCGTTTTAATCCAATCAGAAGGTACCAAAATCAGACTTGACAAAGCGGCCATTTCATCTTCTATGGAGGATACGCTTCAGGCAAAATAATTACCGGGGATGTAGCTCAGTTGGCTAGAGCGCTTGACTGGCAGTCAAGAGGTCGTGGGTTCGAATCCCATCTTCTCCACTTCAAAAGCCTTGCGAAAGCGAGGCTTTTGTTATTTTAGCAGCATGCAACTCACCAAACTCAACGAAGACAGCTCTTGGCTTTTGAACCTAGATGGGGTCAAAGTGCTTGTTGATCCTTGGTTTAGTGCCGCTCAAGTTGATTTTCATCCTTGGTTTAGTCGGCAGTTTCATCAAAGCCCACAACCTTTGGTACGTGAATTGGTTCGGCCCGATTTCATTTTTATTTCACATCCTTTTACTGATCACTGCAATCAAGAAACGCTGTTGCAATTTTCAAGTGAGATTCCGCTTGTTGCGCTGCCAGCCGTGCTCAAAAAGATTAAAAAATGGAATCATTTCAAAAAGCTGCTGCCCCTGGATGCTGCACCGATTTCCATTCGTGTTTTAAAAACAAAAAATGCGTTGGTTCATAAAGCATATTTAATTGAAAGTAAACAAAATAAGCTTGTATATGCGCCGCATGGAGCAGTGCTCAAGGAAAATATTGAACTTCCAATCAATGCCGTAATTACCACTACACTTCAGTATGAGTTGCCTTTCTTTTTAGGCGGTACCATAAATCTTGGATACAAAAAGGCAGTAGCATTGCAACAGCAACTCAAGGCCAATTTTTTGATTGATACACACAACGAAGATAAAAAAGGAGAGGGTCTGGTGTCGTGGTTTGCCAAAAGAAAGTTCAGCCATGATACTGCTGTGATCAATCTTAAACCCGGTGAAGTGTTTGTGTTTTAATTTTCAATCAGTAACCACCCGCCATTGGCAAGACTTACGATCAATTGTTGATTTAGCATGATCATGCTGAGGCAATTTTGATCAGAGATTTTCTTCCAGGTTTTTCCGCCGTTTTTACTGACATCGATGCCGTTTGTACCACAAGCAAAATACTTGTTATTGGCGTAAATCACACAAGAACGATAACCAGACGGGCCTTTCTTAGGTGCTTTCCAGGTTTTACCGCCGTCTGTGGTATAGAAGCAATTGAGCTGTCTATTGTTCGGCTCTAAATAATTGCCACCAACGGTCATGATTTCTTGTTCATTTTTGATTGCCATGGCATAGGGGCCGCAAGTAGGGCAGGATGGGTATGGGATGGCGTGCTGCGTCCATGATTGTCCAAAATCAGAAGAAAGAAATAACCTTGAGGCTAGACCGCCAGAAACAAAATAGAAATTCTCGTTTAAAATTTGATTGGTTTGGCCACTAGCAGCATAAGCAGCTTCACCGTCTAATGCCAAAACCTTTCCAGGCGTTTGCTCCCAATTGCTGCCGCCGTCCAAAGATCGAAACGTGCAAAATGTTCCGTTGACAGGGTCTCCGATTAAAAAGAGCAAATTGTTTTCGGAGGCGATGCCATCAAAAAAAATCGGCTTACCCTGCCAATTCAGATTTATTTTTTCAACTTCTTTATTTTGAAGTGAAACGCGATATAGTGAGCTGCTGTCATTGCTTTGCATGGCAAACAGCTTACCCGCGCAAAAAGCGAGGTCACGGATTTCTTGCGCTGCTGTCCCGAGTGCGATTGTATTCAAAACGTGAAAGCTAGGATCTAAAATGCGAACATTTGCCAAATTTGAACCAATAGCAATCAAGCCATCTGGTAAGCTAAGTACAGCGCGTTCGTGTTCCTTTTTGTCTGCTTTGTTGCGAGGAATAAAAGCGATTTTCTGAGCGTAGGCGGGATGAATAAAGATGAAAAGTAAAAATAGGCCAAGGTATTTTTTCATGGTTTCCTTTTCTAAAACTAGCTTCTAAATTTTGCATGAAAGTCTGCTTTTGCTTGTTCCATGATTTGG
>CAYPVA010000296.1:0-2282 GCA_964414045.1 uncultured Lishizhenia sp.
TACCTTCTCCACTTCAAAATAATTGGGTTTGTACGCTAATACTTAGGACTATTTTACCGTGGGGGTAAATAGGTTAATGAACTAGGGGAATAGTATGAATTCATTTACCGAGGAATGCTCGGTAGCTGATGAAATTGGTTTTTGAATGCGAATGTTCCCATTTTGGAAATATTGGGGGAGTTGAACTATTGCAAAAAATGCAATAACTGAAAGTGATTCAATCATCCCCCATCTCCAAAAAAGGCCGGACATGTTCTCGTAACCAAGGAACATCGACTCCGAATGAAAAAAGTCTTTCATCCGGAATTTTCATGAGTGCTTTTACTTGTGGTACTTCAAAATAATTGCGCTTTTTAATTCGGGTTGGTGTGAGCTTTCCCTCCTTAATGTAATTGTCCATTGTTCTGCGGCTGACACGTAGCATACGCATGACGTCATAGGTATCAACCCACTTTGAAGTGAATTCGCCAACGGGGTTTTTGAGGCTCTCGATATCGGCTTGCATTTTCTCCATTTGAGTTCTTATGTTTTGGAGCTCTTCGAAGATCATTTCGTTGGTAATTTTTATCGTACTATTTGCTTCCATAGACGACTAAAGTAAAATCATTTTTTCTGAAGAAAAAGGCTTCGGACACTAGAGTACGGAATAGGACGCAAACTTAGACTTGTTTGGACATATTAAGACTATTAATCGATTTTGATCAATAAGAAACAGGCCGATTTCCAATGTTCATTTATTCATTTGTTCAATGTTCACCGGGGTACTTTTTTGAAGAAATGAAAGCAGGTAGGAATCGGAAAATATCGATAAGAAAAAACAACTTTCGTTAAATTATTTTATCTTCGTTTTGTCGTTCTTTTTTGTTGCTTATCTGTTGCTCAAAGAAGCCGAAATCTGATGAGTTGTTGCTCATTTGTTGCTCGCGAAAATTGCGAAAAACCGCTCTAGTAAAGGGATACAGGTTTTATCTTTTGTTATCAGTTCATGTATCGGGAAGTAAATGCCTGGGTTGATTACCCCTATTTGTTAAAACATTTAATCAGTAAAGATGAGCTGAATAGTGACTGCATAGTTTTCTTGTGTGAGTTGAGCGTAATACAGTCCGTTGCTTAGATTATCTCGTGTGAGTAGAATTGTCTGGTCATTGATATTTGTTATTTCTTTTACTTTTTGTCCAAAGCAATTATACAATGAAAGCGTAGCATGTTGCAATTTATTTTCAAATTGAATCATCGCCTGAGAAGAGAGTGGGTTGGGTGATACTGTAAAACCTACTTCAGATAATTCTTCTATACCTGATACAAGTGGACATCCTGAATTTGGGGAATAAGTTGGATACAAAGATTGATTGTTCTGAGAAAAACAATCGAGATGTCCACCTTGCTCAAAAAAATCAAAACGTTCCAATAATCCGAATGTATTTCCTATGCCTTCAATAACGGAAGAGGTTGTAGAGACGCAATTAATATTTGGATCGACCATGTTCCATCGCTTACGGTAGCTGGTTCCAATGAGTACCGAATCAATTGACCCCACCTGCAAGGCAGGACACCAATTATTAATGCTTAAAGGTACGGGGTCACCAACCGCTAAATTAAAATCATAAAGTAAGGTGTCAGAACTTGCACTTACGGGTAAATAAAAAACCTTTTTTGCAACGATGTCTTCCCTTAGTGCGCCAGCATAGTAAATAATTGCTGGGCTTGGGCAACACCAGTCACACCCGCTTGTCCATGGGTCATTTGGATAGTTGCTTTTTTGCTGATAAATTTTTTTGTAGGTATAGGAATTTACCATAGTATCTGTGGTCAAAAAGTAACTGTATTTAGCGCACTCAGCCTGATACCCGCCATACGTTACATTCCAAATCGCATTGCTATCTGGAAATTGATGGTAAACACTTGTTTGACCATAGCTAACTGTTAGCGCCAGCATAGTTATTGAAATGAGTAGAAGTTTTTTCATAATGGTTTGTTTTGAAATAGTAAAAGATCAATCAAAAAAACAGCAAACGCAATGAATCTTTGCAATAACATAATACCGAAATTTATTAAAATTAATTAAATATCAATCATTTAAGTATAATTCCAGTCGTTTTATTTTTCAAAAAAATTTGAATGCAATAGAAGTATTTAAGGAATATTGATACCGCAACAGTACCAATACCTTCAGTCATAATCGAACAAACGAAGCGCGCTTTTCGCTTGGTTGAAGTCGGTAAATAATTCCCTACCTTCGTAACCTAAATTTTAGTGTTATGAAACTGCGTTTGGTCGCCATT
>CAYPVA010000297.1:0-2280 GCA_964414045.1 uncultured Lishizhenia sp.
ATCGTAAAAGACGGTTTCTGCTTGGCTTAATGTGCAACCGTTGGCATCGACAACGGTAACATTGTAAGCGCCAACGCAAAGGTTACTGAATGTTGGCCCGCCGGTCATTGGAGTGCCAGCTAATTGGTAAGCATATGGGGGTGTTCCACCGTAAGCGTTTATGGTAATACTACCGTCACAAGCATTTGGGCTACTCGCTAATGTACCTGTGGTATTCATTCCTAAACTTGAACAAGGATTTGGTGTAGTGACACCAATTGTGAACGGAGATGTGAGGGTAATTCCACCACCCGTTGCATTGACGGAATAGGTTCCAGGGCACAAATTGCTGATGGTTGTTCCGCCATTTTGAATCATGGTACCGTTCATGTACCAAGCAATGGTCGCAAAATTGATGTTATTGGAATCAAGTGATGCCGAGCCATCGCAAATTGCTGGGCCTGATGCATTGTTTACAATGATGTTCAGGACGAATTGTGCTTGTGCTTTATTGGTTTGGAAAAGACCGACAGAAAGCAATAATAGTGGTAAAAGTAGTCTCATGTGTCTGTTAAATTTCGTTTAAGACGCAAAAATCGCGATAAAGTTGCTTGTATTCAGCAAAATGGAATGCGTATTTTTGAACTATGAAAAACGCAATCTTACTTTTCACCCTACTTTTTGTAAGTGTTCATGTTAAAGGACAAGCACCAAAACAACCAAAAATAGTTGTTGGTGTTGTGATCGATCAAATGTGCTATGACTACTTATATCGTTTTCAACATGTCTACACCAATGGGGGGTTCAATCGCCTCATGAACAAAGGAATCAATTGTAGGAATGTCCAATACAATTATGTCCCAACCTATACGGCACCAGGGCATGCCTCTATTTATACCGGAACAACACCGTCTAATCATGGCATCATCGGCAACGATTGGTACGTGCGCGACACCAAACAGACTGTTACTAGTGTCTCTAATTCGAAATTCACTGCGGTAGGTGGTTCGGCTTCAAGCACAGGTGCGGCACCACTAAATTTACGGACCTACACCATCACCGATCAGCTTAAAATGGCATCTCCACAATCGAAAGTAATTTCTGTTTCCATCAAAGACCGCAGTGCCATTTTACCTGGAGGTCACCTTTCTGATGGAACCTATTGGTTTGATTACAATACCGGGGATTTCATTACCAGCACGTTTTTCATGCAACAACTTCCGGACTGGGTGCAAAGATTCAACGCTAAGTTTGACCCAGCCAAAGATCTAAAAACATGGAAGCTATTGCTTCCTGAAAGCACTTATCAACTCGCCGATCAAAGCAATTATGAAGTGGTACTCACGGGTAAAACGAGTGCTACATTTCCATATGATTTTCAAGACATGATCTCAAAAGGGGCGGTTGCTAATAATCTGTTTACCATTTCGCCTCAGGCAAATGAAATACTTACTGATCTTGCTATTACTGCACTTGAGCAAGAAAATTTAGGTCAGGATCAGTTTACAGACTTCTTGTGTATTTCTTATTCTACACCAGATATTGCTGGTCATGCATTTGGGCCATATTCACGTGAGATGGAAGACATGTATGCACGCCTTGATCGTGAACTTCAGCGCTTATTCTCTGGCCTCGAAACGCGTTATGGTAAGGATGGCTTTGTCTTGTTTTTAACCGCAGATCACGCTGTAGTTCCGGTGCCACAGATGCTCATCGAGAAAAAAATGCCAGGTGGCTACTTTTTTATGGAAAGTCATTTGCAGGTCCTGCGAGATGATTTTATTATGAAATACAATGCGGACTTACTTGAGCATGAGGTGAATCAGAATATTTATTTGAATTTAAAGCGCATCGATTCTTTAAAATTGGATGTGCAAGAGGTGGCAGATTTTGCCGCAAATGAGCTTAGAAAATGGCCTGAAGTTAAAACAGTTTTAACCAAACAAGAACTCTTATCCGGCGCTGCTAAAACAGATTTTTGGGGAGAAATGTTACGCAATGGGTATGACCTACAGCGCAGCGGAGAATTGATATTTTTATTACAACCTGGCTATTTAGCAAAAGAGCATGATGAACCTAAGGCGCATCAAGGTACCTCACACGGCTCGGCATTCAACTATGACACTCATGTACCACTCTTGTGGTATGGCAAAGGCATAACGCCTGGCTTACAAATTTTTGAACCAATCCAAATTACAGATATCGCACCGACCCTTATTCATATTTTAAATTTGCAGCGCAGCGGTTCCATGATTGGCCAGCCTATTTTACCTATACTCGAACAATAATGACCGAAGCACA
>CAYPVA010000298.1:0-2273 GCA_964414045.1 uncultured Lishizhenia sp.
CACCCATATAATTTCCGTTCAAAACAACCTCGCAAAATTGGGTGCGTGGTGCCCAACGCCCTGTTTGGTTTCCTAAATGATAGGTCAGCACATTGCGCATCAGTGACTTATCGGTATAAGGTGCATATAAAATAAAGTCATTATCGGCGGGCCAACCGAATAGTGAAACATTGAGGTTGCTAGAATCGGCTAGTCTTGTTTCAAGGCCATAAGATTGCTGCGGAAAACCTGCAGATGAGGACCCCCTCTTTTCGATACCAATGTAACCATCATATACATTAAACGGGTCCGTGAGGTAATTGACTTGACCTGGGCCATTGTAGATAATGCCCATATTGCCCATGATTTTTGGCTCATCTGGTATAGGTAGATTATCGGTATCAATAACGACAATCGGCAATGTTGAGTTTGTAAAATTAACCTGACTTATGGAAGAAAAAGCAATTAAACTAATAAGTATGGTAAAAGCTAATGTCCTCATGGCTAAGCATTGCGTTTTTGATTCGCCTTATTCATGAGCACATTGCTAAAAACAAGCAATATCCATGATAAGGAGAGGCCAGCCAACCAGTCTCCATGTTTGGTGTAAAAAGTTTTATCTGTGCGCAATTCAACAGCTTGTGAAAAAGCGGTTTTTGTCCAATAGGCCGTTTTTTTAATAATCTTCCCACTCGGATCGATACTACCACTCGTGCCTGTATTGGCACTGCGAAGCACCCATCGCCGTGTTTCGATGGCACGCAATCTGGCCATGGCGAAGTGTTGTTTGTAGCCAGGGGTATCTCCCCACCAACCATCATTGGTAATGACACAGAGTAATTGAGCACCTTTTTGCACTTGTTGCCGCACGAAATCTCCGTAAATGGATTCATAGCAAATGATGGGTGCCAATGCAATTTTATGTTGCGATTGATGATTGAATTTATCGATTTCAAATTGCTTTGTTATTTCCAATACTTTGGGTGCTTTCTCTATGCCAAGCGTGCCTGATGTGCCTCCATTTTCAATGGCGATGGCAGATAAGAAGGGTAAATAAGCGGAAAAAGGCACGAGCTCCACACCCGGAACCAATTTGGATTTATGACCATATTGAGGCTCCTTACCTTTGGCCAGCAACAGCGAAGCATTATAACTTTCAAACCAGCGGCTTTCCCCTGGAATGGGTGTGCTCGCCACTGAATTTTTATGGTCAAAAAGTTGAACCGTTGAAGCGCCGAGTAATAGATTGGCTTGTGGCCATTTACTAATTTGCGCTTGAAGCTTTCTCCCGAATTCAAACGTGAAGAGGCGGTCTTCAAGAAAAGAGAGAGGTAAAGCAGTTTCAGGCCCCATGACAAGGTCTGTTTGCGCATTCACGTGACGGTTTGCCAAACCTAAAATTGAATCTGTAAATGCCTCATTGGATGCGTCTGCCGCAAATTTCTCTTTATAGGGGTCAACGTTGGGTTGAAGCACAACCGCTTTCAAGAGCTTTGGTGCAGTGATTGTAAAATTGGCAAATGAAAGTAAAATTTGACTGACAATTATCGGCACAATGATTACAGCTATCAAACCGATAAAGTGCTTTCTTGAAAGTGTGTTCGCATGAAAATGAAGGATCATTTTAAAAATGAACAAATTGATAAAAAGCACCCAAGCGCTGCCACCTAAGGTCCCAGTCCACTCGTACCATTGAATCCAACCGGTCCGAATGGCAAAGTAATTTCCTAACGTGAGCCAAGGCCACGATAAGTCCCAACGGTGATGACCAAATTCAAACAAAATCCATAGAGGAATCAAAAGCCAGAAACCCCATCCGGATGTCATTTTACGATCAAGCCAGCTCCAGCCGCAGAAAACAAAAGTCATGAGTAGGGCATTGACGGTGAATGCTAAAAGGGCGCCACTCATCGAAGCATTAGCCACCCACCAAGTACTTCCGATATTCCAAAACAAAAAAGTAAGGTAACTCCAAAAGCAAAGTACAATTGGTTTTTTATTGTTCTGAAGCAGCTCAGTTCTTAATAGCAGCAAGGGGATAAAACCAATGAATACCAATGGTGTGAAACTACCTGTGTGTGGAAAGCTGGAAATTAGCAATGCGCTACTAAGCAGTGAAAGGAGGATGTATTTCATGAGTGGATTCGACGGTTCAAAAATACGCAAAAAAAAAGCCCCACAAATTGTGGAGCTTTTTTAGAATATTGTGTTGACTTATGCTTCTGTCGTCTCGAAAGGAACAACTGAAACAAAAGAACGGTTGTCTTTTTTCTTGCGGAATTCAACAAGACCGT
>CAYPVA010000299.1:0-2272 GCA_964414045.1 uncultured Lishizhenia sp.
TAGAAGAACTAGCAGCAGATACAGGGCTACCCAGATACCAGAAACGACCTGTTGGTGTTGTTGATCCTGCACCTGTAATGGTTTGTTGAACATTATATGTTCCAGAACCAGCTAAAGTACTGCTAGCTCCTTGAACAAGTGTGGCAGTATTTTGAAGGGTAAGTGTTGCATTATTAGTCAATACACCGGAAATGGTCATTTTGATTCCGGAATTTGCAATTAAGGAACCGCTATTGATTGTTAAAGTGGGAATGTTTACATCTTGAATAAGGGAAGTATTATTAGAATTATTTTTGATAAAACTTCCAGCGCCAAGTATTTGGTGCCTAATCGTTACGTTATCAGAGAAATTACTAATTAAAGTTGTTCCCGCACTCAAATTAATCTTAGTAACCCCCACAGAATAGGTTGTCCAAAAGTTTGTGCCCGTACTTCCATTTCCAAATTCTAAAGTTCCACCATTTACTGTTATTAATCCAGTATGTGAATTACTCACAGATGCTAAAGTTAACTTACCAGCTCCGTTTTTAGTAATTTCTCCGGATCCTTGAAGTGTGTTGGAAACGACAAAATCATCTGTACGGTTAAAAATTAAAGAATAAGTATTGGTATTTAATATTCCTGTACCTGCTAATCCTGTATTTCCTCCATTTCCAATTTGTAATATTCCACTATTGATTACTGTAAATCCTGAGTAGGTATTGTTTGCGGTTAAGATAACTTTTGTAGAATACGATTTATATACCTGGCCTGCTCCATAAATCAAATTAGGGAAAATCCAGTCAGCACCTGAATAAATATTGAATGTTAGTCGATTGCCAGAATTTACAAGATTTATCGAACCAGTGCCGGGTCTACCTGTGCTGGAACCTGCACCAAGTTGCAAATTACCTCCTGATACAGTTGTGCCTCCGGTGTATGTATTATCGTCAGTATAGGTCAGTTGTGCAGCGCCTGTTTTTACTACAGAACCAGGGCCAGAAATTACTCCTCCCATTAAGTGAGCAGGGCTTGTGTTGGTACTAGTTATATTAAAAGTTACAATTGAATTCGCTTGTGTTGTAATATCACCCATTGAATTTGCTGTAAAATTTAAGCTGTTAAATGTGATATTTCCGTTAATATTCAACGCATTGTTTAGGTTAATTACACCAGTATTTGTATTTGTCCCAAAAGTTAGGCTTGAAAATGTACTTCCAGAATAATTAATCGCCTCACTGACTGTAACACTAAGAACCTCAGGTGATCCTGAACCTTTAATGGTTAAGTCACCACTTGACAAGGCAGATTGAATCACAGAAGCTTGAACAGAAGCTGGACCAGTAACTATTAGTTCATTACCAACAATTGACCAATTAGTACCTGGGTTTGTTGTCTCACCAGTGTTGGTAATTGTTAAATTCGGAAAAAATGCAACTGGGTTATTGTAAATTTTTAAATTACTAAAACAAGCCTCCACAGGACCGGTAGCTCCTGGATTATCACCAAGGAAAATCGATTTATCAGTCCCTGCAGAAAGGTCAGGAAGGGTTGTAATTAAAACGACTGTATTGTTGACCTTCATTGTTGCAACACCACTAATGTATTGTAATTGTATGTCGTAATTAACTCCTGTACCTAAGGTAATAGATGCTTCATTGCTGTGCCATGCGTTGTTGTACAATAATCTGAGTTTTCCTGTAGTTGTTACTTTTAATCCAAAATGACGATTACCGCTACCAATAACTAACGCAGTGTTGTAAGGATCTCCAACATTCAATGTAGGCAAGCTTGTAAGATTCATTGTGAAATCAATTTGGAAACTTGTTGTACTTAAAGAAGAAATGCTAGGTGTTTTAAGACCACTACCCGAATTGTTCACATTATCAGTACAAACACTAGTAGATCCAAGAGATGCAGAACCGGCAGTAGTAATTACTGCAGGACCGAAAGAACCGACTGAGGCTGCTAATGTATTGTTAAAGGGATATTCCGCAATTAATGTTTGAGCATTTACCCCTACAATAGAGGTTATAGTCAAAGCAATTACTCTTAAGAAATTCATAATTCGATTCAATATAGTCATGTGTATGCGTTTAATAAAATTGTGGATGCAAAGCTACAACGACATTTAAGATTATCCATATAGTCAAACTATAGATTTTCTACAAATAATATAGATAGATGTTCGTGGGGGGTGTTAGTACCTACGTCAAACTATTTAAAAACGCAAAGAATTCGTTTTCAGTTTTGTAGCCGAGTTTTTTGCGTAATTTATACTTCTTGCTGATGA
>CAYPVA010000300.1:0-2246 GCA_964414045.1 uncultured Lishizhenia sp.
CATGGGTATTGCCATCGGTTCGGCCGTCGGTTTAGAACTGAGTAATTTGGTTTAAAATGGAAAAAAAAGCAGCTGAGCACAAAGAATTTGTCAATCCAATTGACCCTGATAAAATTGCTGAAAACCCGCATTTATTGCCCTATGCGCATCAGGTAGGTAGCGCTGTTATTAAGCCAGAAGACCAGGGCAAGTTAAAAGGACGGGCGCTTAGTGCCATGAGCCAACAAACCGATATGCAACTCGATCAGATTTACGAGCAGATGCAATTATTGGCGCAACAGGCAAAAAAACTCCAAGACCGCAAAGAAATCTCTGCTTTTATTTATCAGGCTGAAATGCGCTTTGAACCCTTGATCAACCACACCTACCACCTCTACCTAAAAGCGCAAACCAATTACATGCTTTCCTTGATTGCCCCAGATGCTTGGGGACGATCTGGCGCTCACCTCACCTTTATTGCGAGTGTCAAACTACTTGCTGACCATACTTGGGATATCCTTAGTCAGAATCCTGATTTTGAACTCACTGAGCTTCAGCCCTAACAAAAAAATAGTTGCTTGAATCGGATAACGAGGCTTCATAGGTATAACCTAATTCGTTGAAGTTTTTTATTTGGGCGACATCTGCTATCCCTTCATTGGCACACCACCTGGCCATTGTCCCTCTTGCTTGTTTAGAAAAAACTGAAATGCTTTGAAGTTTCCCGGCTTTGCGCTCCTTGAACACAGGCGTGATCATTTTACTTTTTAGTGCAGTATCCTGAATTAAGTCGCTGTACTCACTGCTGGCCAAATTCAATAGCTGTTCATCAGCGCTCAGCAGCTCTTGCAGCATTAATTCAACCTTTGGACGCCAAAATGCATACAATGATGTATGTTTTTGAGACAGCGTTATTTTTTGAGCCATTTCCAGACGGTATGGTGCTATTCCGTCTGTTGCGCACAGCAGACCATAAATTCCTGAAAGTACAAATGTATTTTGATTGAAATAACTTAAAGCTTTTTGATCGCAGGAAACGACATCAAGTGCCTTGAAGGCCTCCCCTATGTAGGCAAATAAAGCCGGCGTTAATTGCTTCTGATCCTGGAAAGCATGCCAATCTTGAATCATTTGCTTTGTCTCTATGGCCTTTGCGCGAGACAATTTCATTTTTTGTTCGAATGCTTTGAGCGTCCATTTTGACAATATCTTTTGAAGGTATTGTGCATGTGCTAAATTCTTAGGTACAGTATATTGCGCCGCAGGAACACTGCGCATCATTTTTGCCGGTGACAGAATAATTTTCATTTGTTACAAAGTTAATACGCCGTTCTAATCTCAGTAGATTTTATTAATTTAAAGGCCTTATAAACCAGCTCAAACTATGAAACAACTACACTTTATTCTTGTTTTTTTGTGTGCCCATCTTGTACACGGACAAAACTCAGAGTTTTACGGATATGTAACGCCTACTAGCGCCAAACTTGAGCCTGCGCCAGCCCAAAACGGACCGGCCAAAGATGTAATTGTTCCGAACTTCAAAGGACGTGAACTCGTTGAAAATGAAGTATTAAACATGCACCAACCCGATTGGGTTTGGCAACAACACCAAACAGCGCTCAAAAGCGCAAGTGCTACTCTTTTGTGGCAGGTACAAGGTATAGGCAATGGTATTTCACCACCGGATCCAACTGGTGAAGCGGACTCTACAGTCTACATCCAAGGAACCAATGCCAATAGCGGTGGCTCATTCAAAATTTTCAATAAACAAACCGGCGCTGCTATCAGCGGAACACTCGTGATGGCCAGTTTAGGTAGCCCTTCTGTAACTGGTCTTGGAGATCCTGTGATACTCTATTACAAACCTGCTAAACGCTGGATCATCACCCAATTTTCAACTACTGCACAAAAGAAATTATTGGTATATGTTTCTCAAACCAGCAACCCTCAAGGTGCCTACTATTTCTATCAATTCACTTGTCCAAATTTTCCGGATTATCCGAAATGGAGTATCTGCGAAAGTGCCGATGCCCTATTAGCCACAACGAACGAAGGAGGTCCGCCACGCGTCTATGCCATGAAATTAAGCGCCCTTATCAACGGGACAACCTCTCCGTTCTTTGGCGTTCCTATCGGTTATACACTCAATGGTTTTGGCTTTCAATCCATCACGCCCGTTGATTTGGAAGGAGATCTCCCAGCACCAGCAGGGCAAAAACCACTTTTTGTCAGACACCGCGATGACGAAAAACATACCAATGGCTCGC
>CAYPVA010000301.1:0-2237 GCA_964414045.1 uncultured Lishizhenia sp.
ACCCCATGGCCACCTCGTTCGATCTTGTCAACACAGATGTATCTGGCGTGGTGGACGTCGTCTTGGTGGACTATTTGCGCCAATACAGAGGCTGGGGTTGGATGCGCTTGATGGCCGGCAATGTGGGTTTGAAAAACATTCCAGGCTTGCTGTTTTCAAAAGTGATGGGCAGTGGACATGGTGGCGGATTTTCTATCCGCCCCAGCTCGTCTCATCAGGGCTTGATTTGCCGGTTCAGTAACATTGATTCGGCCATGAAATTTCTCAAGGGCCCTCAAGTCAGTGCCATGCGTGAGCATGCACGTGAAAGCTGGAGTGGCTTGTTGGCGGTCACCTCTTCAAGGGGCGCTTGGGATCAGGCGTCTTGGCCATTGACAGACGAAGTGAGCCGTAAATTTGGGGGCGTCTTGTCGGGTGACAAAAAGCAACCCCTTGCGGTGCTCACTCGGGCCAGTATCGTACCTTCTAAAACAATGTCGTTTTGGCGTTATGCGCCCGCAGCACAAGCCGAACTGGACCAAGCTAAGGGTTGTTTACTGGCCATGGGTTTGGGAGAAATACCCTTGGTGCGTCAATGCACCTTTAGTCTTTGGGAAGACAAGCAGGCCATGCGCGATTACGCCTATCAAGGCGCGCATCAAACCGCCATTTCGGCATCCTATCGCAACGATTTCTTCTCTGAATCTTTGTTTGTGCACATGCAAGTGCTAGGTATGTCTGGGCATTGGATGGGCCATGATTTTGGCGACGACTTCCATTTTGGTCCCATTGCCGCCAACAGTAGCAAGCTGCTTGACAGGGAGGCCGCTGATGCATAAGAAGCATGTGGTGGTGGTGGGCGCGGGCATGGGTGGTCTGACCAGTGCGCTGCGTTTGTCGCACTATGGCTACGAGGTCACGGTGCTCGACTCACAAGCACAAGCAGGTGGCAAAGTGCACACCCGTGATGTAGCGGACAGCAAAATCGACAGTGGCCCAACCGTGTTCACGATGCGTTGGGTTTTTGAAGAATTGTTCAATGAGGTCGGTGCAGATTTAGAAAGCGAGTTGTCGCTAACTTCACTGTCTATCTTGGCGCGACATTTTTGGCCGGATGGCAGTGCTTTGGATTTGTCTGCAAACGCGCAGCAAAGCGAAGCCAATATTGCGCAATGGGCTAGCCCTGCAGAAGCTTTGCGCTTTAGAAATTTCTGTGAAGTTGCGCGTAAGACATACCAAACATTAGAGGGGCCGTTCATTCGATCGGCCCGTCCCAATATGTTGTCGATCATGACGCGACTGGGTCCTCAAGGTTTACGCCATTTGGGTAGCTTGGGTCCCATGAGCAGTTTGTGGCAACAAATGGCGATGCATTTCAAGGAGGAAAGATTGCAGCAGTTGTTTGGGCGCTATGCCACGTATTGCGGTTCATCGCCTTGGGAGGCGCCTGCCACCTTGATGCTCATCGCCCAAGTGGAAATGGCCGGGGTGTGGTCTGTCAAGGGCGGCATGACCGCTTTGTCGGGCACTTTGGTTCGTTTGTCACAAGCTCGTGGCGCGCGATTTAGATTCAATTCAACCTGCAAGCGAATTTTGAAGCGACAGGGTCGCGTGTGTGGCGTGGTCTTGAGCAGCGGTGAAGAAATTGCAGCCGATGCTGTGGTGTTCAACGGCGATGCCAATGCGCTTCGTCAAGGTTTGCTGTCTGACGACGTTCGCAGCGCGGTGCCTGCGCGTGCACCTCAGCGCTCCTTGTCTGCCTTGACCTGGTCTGTGTACGCAAAAGCCGAAGGTGTGGCACTAGATCGTCACAACGTCTTTTTTCACAAAAATTACGCGTCTGAGTTTGATGACATTTTCAAACACAAGCAATTGCCTCGGAATCCCACGGTTTACGTGTGTGCACAAGATCAACCCGGACATCCGAATGCCGATGAACCCCAAAGACTTTTGTGTTTGGTCAATGCACCTGCAGTAGGCGACCAAGACAGTTTGCAAGAGGAGGCCATTGCGCGATGCCAAGAAGAAAGCTTTCAAAACTTGGAGCGATTGGGTCTCAAACTGGAGATCAACGCGTCCAACTGTGTGCGAACCTCGCCGCAGGAATTTCACCAGCGTTTCCCGGCATCGGGGGGCGCACTGTATGGACAAGCGACACACGGATGGACCAGCATTTTCTCTCGTCCTGGATCGAAAACCCCCCTGCCGGGCTTGTTTCTAGCCGGGGGCAGCGTGCACCCGGGACCTGGCGTGCCCAT
>CAYPVA010000302.1:0-2232 GCA_964414045.1 uncultured Lishizhenia sp.
AAGTCATGACAAACGCAGTAGAACCTCCCAGTCTTCAAGCATCGTTTCAAACCGTACAAGCCGGATTCAGCGATGCAACACTTATCTATTTAATCATTATCCTTGTTTTACTTGCCCTTTCGGCACTTACGTCGAGCTCGGAGAGTGCATTTTTCTCTTTGAAACCAAGTGATAACGCCACCATTAAAAACGCGAGTGACGCACGCGTAAAAATGATATTAAAGCTACTCGCAAAACCCCAGGAATTACTCGCTACACTTCTCATTTTCAACAACTTCGTAAATGTTGGAATTGTCATTTTATCTTCTTTCGTACTCAACGACATCTACCCTGTTCAGGAAGGGCAAGAACTCGTTCGCTTACTCATTGAAGTCGTAGGCATTACTTTGGTTTTACTCTTATTCGGTGAGGTAATCCCTAAGATTTTTGCCAACCGCAATGCGCTAACGGTTAGTACCTGGATGTCTTATCCAATGCATTTTCTCAATCGACTTCCTCCCTTGTCATGGCTTAAATCTGCATTGGTATGGGGGACAAACTTTATTCAAAAACTAGGTCAGAAAAATGTCACGCTTGACCAAAACGAATTGGAACAAGCACTGGCACTCACTAAGCAAGAAAATGGTTCTGAGGAAGAACATAAAATATTAGAAGGTATTGTCAAATTTGGCAAGACTGAAGCCTGCGAAATCATGACGCCACGTGTTGAGGTAGAAGACATCGATGCGGAGAGCAATTTTCATGAAGTCTTACAAAAAATCATTGAAGTAGGTTTTTCCCGGATGCCTATTTTTTCCGATAGCCCTGACAATATTATCGGTATTCTTTACATCAAAGACCTCTTGAATCACCTTGAAAAAGAGAGCGATTTTGATTGGAAAACTGTTTTGCGTAAACCATATTTCGTTCCGGAAAACAAAAAAATCAATGACCTATTGCAAGAATTTCGCAATATGAAAATGCACATGGCGGTTGTTGTAGATGAATACGGTGGTGCCAGCGGCATTGTCACCCTTGAAGATATCCTCGAAGAAATTGTCGGAGACATTACCGATGAATTTGACGACGCCCAGATCAATTACACGAAGCAAGATGACCATACGTTTGTCTTCGAGGGCCGTACGTCATTAAACGACCTACTCAAAATAATCGGCGAAGAGCACGAACAATCGATTGAGGCTCACAGAGGCGAAGCAGAAACGCTCGGCGGACTCATCATAGAAGTTGGAGGAAGAATTCTCAAGAATAATGAATATGTGGTAGTTGGTCCTTTGAAATTAATCGTAGAATCATCTGACAAAAAAAGAGTTAAATCGGTAAAAGTTGTGATCCATGAAGTTAAGTAGACTATTGTTCATCGCTTTTGGCGTTCTATTTACATTATTTGCTTGTTCGGAAACTCCACCAGTGCCCAAACCAAGCACCTATCTCAAAACTGAATTTCCCGAGCACGCTTATCGCCAATATATTAGCCCAGGTGCATATCAATTTGACTTAGCCGATTTATACCAACCGAAGTCTTTTGAATTGGCAAAACAAAATTATTCCGTACAAGAAATAGACCTCGGACCACTCAATGGCACCCTCTTTTTATATTATTTAAAAATCCCAAGCAAAGATTCATTGCCTGAAATCATCAATTTTGCCAATGATAAAGTGGACGAACATAAAATAATGGCCGAAAAGATCGATTTTGAACAAATCATAGCGCCTAAAAAACATGTCTACGGAACTTTTTTTGAATTGAAAGGCAATGTCGCCACTAACTTTCAATTCTATCTTACCGACTCAATACAGCATTTCATCAGAGGTGAGGTGTTGCTGAACTGTCGCCCGAATTACGATAGCCTTCGCCCTACTTTGCAGTACCTTAAAACTGACTTACAACAACTCATCAAAAATTTCCAATGGCGCCAATAGGACCAAATCGGGTGGTCATTGCCTTTGGCTCAAATATTGGTGATCGTCATGCAAAAATTGAATCTGCCTTAGCCTTGATTACCGAACGTTGTGGACAAATTTTGCAGGTATCATCTTACTTAGAAACACGTCCGGAAGGATTTGATTCTGAGCATTTATTTCTCAACGGTTGCCTTTTATTGAAAACGCGTTTGGATCCATTTGAGTTGTTAGCAAAACTAAAAGATATCGAACAAGAGCTTGGTCGCTTGAAAACGAAAAACGGCTATGAAGACAGGTGTATCGACCTCGATATTATCTTTTATGAAAGTT
>CAYPVA010000303.1:0-2225 GCA_964414045.1 uncultured Lishizhenia sp.
GTCTGCAGATTGCCCGTAGAAAAGCGGGTGATGCGCTCCGCCACTGGCTTGCGTTCCAGTCCGTAGGAGTCGAGCAGGATTTCACCGCCCCACCCTTGTAGATTGGCAGAGAGTTTCCAAGCGAGGTCCACCGCGTCGCCGATCGCCTGGGACCCGCCGGCGCAGGCGTTGACCACCGAGCGGTTGGGCCCGTGCAGGCCGTGGGCCATCGCCACGTGGGCGGCGGCGGCGTTGCCGCACGCCTCGGCACCGAGGTGGCCGCCATTTTCAATACGGCAATCGAGCACAAGGTTGTCGCTGTCAAAGCTTCAAGGTTCAACGAAATCTGTGAGGTCTACGCATCCAAGTTCAACGAAATGAACTCTGGCAATCAGGTGACGGTGGATGAGGTGCGCCTTGCAGCCGCTGCCATGGGTTATTTCATCGTCGTAGGCTTGGGATTCTTCTTCAACATGCCTGATCCACAGTTAAGCGACGCCGAAAACCTCGCTCGGGTGAGCAAAATGCTAGACGGATTCCGCGAGGGATGTGGCTCTATCTATGCCAAAGTCCTGCACGAACTGAGTTAGGTGACCTTAAGGGCGTCTCGTTCGCAGCAGTTTTAGAGCTGCCAAGACCGGCACCAAAAAACCTGCTACGGCAAGCAAAGCTGCCACTAGCTGTGAAACTTGCAATGTGGTTGCGAAAACAGTTGATGCTTTTAGGTTGCTACTTGAAACAGTCAACTTCGCTAAGGCAGTGTCCACGGCCGTGCCCGTCGAACTGAGTGTGTAGTCTGCCGAGTTGACCCGTGCGTTTACTTCGTAATCTTTTTTTCCAAGATAATCAAGCAATGCGCAAGAGTTGTAATAACCGGCATCTACAAAGGTGTTTCCCGCATAGTAGGTGGTAGCCGATGCTGATCCTCGGCAATCCATTTGAGCCCTTGACTTCAAGACAAAGTGTTCCCCAGAGGCAGAGTGTGCGTTCATACTCTCAACTAGTGCCTGCGATTGCTTAGTATCAGCGGCAGCCCATTCCTGCCTGTGCGTTTTCTCGACTACGGAAAAAGCGCCACTCACCTGCGCTGACGTTGAAAATAGGAAAGGTCCGGGGCCTACAACAAGAGCCAGGGATGAAGCGCCAACAGCAAGGGCTATTCGATAGATGCCGGAAAGAGTCTTTTCGCCTTCAACAACTACGGGAGTCTTGGCTGCCTTCAGCGCTCGCGACAAGGAACTAATTGCAAAAGCCAGAATCAACAAGACCGAAATTAAGAACAGCACGGTCGGGGCTAGTGCGTTTTTACCAGTGAAGTCTCGAATGAAGGCGAATGCTCCCTTGGATCCAAAACCGAGATCCGACAACTGATAATCGGCAAGGTTCGCGTATTGGATGAGCATGGCTCTTAGGTGATCGCCGTTGCTGACCAGCAGAACGCTCGACAATAATCCAAAAGCAAGCCCTGCCACCAAAACGGCTAACTCAAAACGAGATCGACGCGACCGGATTAGGCTTCGGAACGCGGTCTTTAGTGCTGCAAGCAACTTGCCCCCTGACACGCAATTTTCTCGAGTTTACACCTGCCTAGTTCGATAACGATCTCGTTTGGCGGTGGGATGCTACTGGTACAAATCCTCGATAACGATCTTCGACATTTGCATCAAGGCCTGATTGGCGTATTCAGCTTTAGCCCTGTCCGGGTTTTCTAAATGCTCACGCATTTGTATCGGGCTGACCTGCCAGGTAACACCAAACTCGTCGGTGCACCAACCGCAACGACCCTCTTTGCCTCTGGCCGTTATGGCATTCCAAAGCCGATCAACTTCTTCTTGACCATCGACATTCAGCGAGAGTGAAATCGCTTCATTGAATGGATCACCACCGGGCCAATTCATCCCGATGAATTCGTGGCCATAGATTGAAAAATCAGCTGTGAACAGGTCACCATCCGGGCTTGGGCGATTCTCGGAATGAATCACAAAATCAGTGAAAACTTCCGAGTAAAAATTGAGTGCCGCTTCCATGTTTCCTGGAAACCAAAGGAACGTCTTGAGCTGGGTTGCACGAGTCATGGCCTGACTCTACCCGAACGATTGAAACTTTATGCATGCGCAAGGGTTGTTAGGAACGAAACACAACCCCTAGGTCTCTTAAACACGAAACCCTCCCATTTCTGGGAGGGTTTGTGTTTTTGTGGAGACTAGGGGGGTCGAACCCCTGACCCCCTGCTTGCAAAGCAGGTG
>CAYPVA010000304.1:0-862 GCA_964414045.1 uncultured Lishizhenia sp.
ACGGCACCACGGAAGCGATCGGCTAGGTAATGCACTTCGTCCATGACCACGTAGCCCAGACTTATCAAGGCGTCGCTGTTGGCATAGATCATGTTGCGCAAGACTTCGGTTGTCATCACAACGATCTGTGCATCACCGTTTTGGTTGCTATCGCCAGTCAAAAGGCCGACGCGTTCAGTGCCATACCTGGCGACTAGTTCGGCATACTTCTGGTTGCTAAGTGCCTTGATGGGGGTTGTGTAAAACACCTTTAGGTCTTTGGCGATAGCCAGATGGATTGCGAATTCACCGATAACAGTCTTGCCTGCACCCGTTGGCGCTGCGACCAAGACACCTTTGCCAGCCGCCAGTTCGCGGCAGGCCTGCTCTTGAAAGTTGTCGAGTGGGTACTTGAGCAGGCCAACGAAGTCATCAAAGGCAGGAGTGTCGCGCTTGATCTTTGCTTGGCGGAATCGCTCCGCTGCGCTGAGCTCCGGTTCGGTCATCTGCGTGTCACTCGGCCAGAGGTGAGCTAGAGCTGCCGGCAGCAAGTTCTGCTTCGATCGCTGCCTCGGCGGCAGCGCGGCCGCGCGCTTTCGCCTTGTCTCGCAGTGCGGCGATTCCAGCGGCGGCGTAGTAAAGAGCGATCAGAGGAACCATTAGCAGGAACATCGACATCGGGTCAGATACCGGAGTCGCCAAGGCCGCGATTACCGCAATCAAGAAGACCGCGAGGCGCCACCCTTTCAAGATGGTCTTTGCGCTCATGACACCAGCAAAGTTGAGAACAACTAGGGCCACAGGCAACACGAAGGCGAGTCCAAAAACGGTCAGAACCCTAATTATGAAAAGCATGTACTCGTTCGCGTTGATTACGTTGGCC
>CAYPVA010000304.1:872-1699 GCA_964414045.1 uncultured Lishizhenia sp.
TGTAAATGATAGTCTCCTTGACGAGATCGATAAACTCAAAAGCGAAGTTACGAACGCAGGGATTGACACCCAAGCGAGCCAGACGCCGGCAGCAAAAAGTGGAATCGCTGCAGCCATAAACGAAAACGTGTACTTGCGCTCTCGTCGCGTAAGTCCAGGCGTGACGAATGCCCAAAAGTTGTGGAGCCAAAGTGGGCTCGCAGCCAAGATTCCCAAAAAAATTGGAACTTGAATCCGGGTATCAAATGCACCCACAACAGTGCCGAAATTGATCGACGCGGTGACGTGCCGAGCCTTCGCGATAGAAGCTACCGGCTCTTGAAGTATTTGGAATACGGGGTCAAAAAGGTACCAACCCAAAATTGTGCCAGCGGCTATAAATAGGGCTGACCAAAATAAACGGTTGCGCAACTCTACAAGATGACCGCCAAGGCTCATCTTGCGCTCAGGGTCGCGCTTTCTTGCCATATTTTGAAACGTGGGAAAGTCTGCGGAGACGCTAGTTGGCGTCTGAGGCTTCAGGCTTCTTCGCCTCTTCTGCCTTTTCGGCAGCCTTCTCTTCGTTCAAGGTCTTTATTTCCTTGCGGAACACGCGCATCGACTGACCTAGGTTCTTGGCGATACTCGGCAACTTAGCGCCACCGAAAAGCAGTAGTGCAATTACCGCAACAACAATTAGGTGCCAACCTTCAAGACGCATCGGTGAACCTTCTTTCATCAACGTCAATGGCATTCAGAGACGCTATAAGCCTACGCTCTCGCGCTTTGGCGCGCTTCTCTTTGTTACGAACTAACTCTGCGCGCTGGGCGAACACATCCTCGCCGTC
>CAYPVA010000304.1:1709-2217 GCA_964414045.1 uncultured Lishizhenia sp.
TTTCTGGAGCCTTGTAGTCCGACTCTCTTTGCAAGGCATCGTTTAGCGGTTCGAGCCTTTTGGCCAAGATTTGTAGTTGGTGAAGGCTTGGTTCAGCTTTGGTCCAGAGATCCCAAAACAGATATGCAAAAAAAGCCAGTGAACCGAGCACTAAAACAGTCCAGATCCAAAACCAGGCCCAGAATCCCATTACTCTGCCTCAAGCGAATCTTCGGGCGCAGCACCCAAGGCCGCCAACGCATACTCTCGAACGTATTGTTTGGCTTCTAGTGGCGCAATCACTCTTGCCGCACCACCGTAACGGGCAATCAGATGGCCAATGTTTGGCAGGTAGCCGACCCGAATTGTTGCTCGAACAGTGCCGGGGTTATTGCCGTCTGCAATCATCGCTTCAAAATCGGCGTTCTCGCCGATCAAGCGATAAGCCTCTGGATCCACTTCGACGATTACTTCGGTATCGGTCTCTTTTGAGACGTAAAGATCATCTTCGATGACAGCTGCAGACTTT
>CAYPVA010000305.1:0-2212 GCA_964414045.1 uncultured Lishizhenia sp.
ATTCAGTTCGGGACTTCGACCCTGAATTTTGTACCCTCGACTTTTTCTTTTGGCATAAAGCTTCAGTCGAAATAGATTTAATTTTATGAAGAAAGTTTTACTATCATCAGCCCTGTTTTTGATTTCGTTTATTGGTTTTTCGCAGACCAAAGGAATCAGTTATCAAGCAGTCATCATCGATCCGAATCCAATTGAGATTCCGGGAAAAGATGTGACAGCACAGCCCTATGTGAGCAAGGACGTGTGGATCCGTTTTGGGATTTATGCGGGAACTACGCTGCAATACGAGGAGCTTCACAAGACCAAAACCGACGAGTATGGCCTAGTTAACCTGATCATAGGGGCTGGTGTGAACACGGGAAAGGCGGGAACCTTCACGTCTTTGAGCTGGGATGGCATCACGAAAAGTATTATCACGAATGTGAGTTTTGATCAAGGCGGTCGCTACACGGAGGTGAGCAACCAGAAATTGAATTATGTGCCTTACACCTTGTTAGCGGAGACAGCGGTGAAGTTAGCAGGGGTTTTACCCATCGCTTCTGGGGGTACAGGTGCAACGAATGCCATCGCTGCCCGGACGAATTTAGGCTTAGGAAATGTAGACAATACGGCGGATGCGGATAAGCCGGTTTCGATTGCGACTTTGGCGATTTTAGATACCAAAGAGGCGATTGCAAATAAGTCCACGAACATCATCGCGGACTCGGCTTCATCAGTGAAATATCCGTCTGTGAAGGCGATTAAGGACTATGTGGATTCACGTACCTCGAGTGCAAATAATGCTAATTTAGCGGCCAAAGCAACTGCTTTAGCTACCCCTCGTACGATTAATGGCGTGGCATTTGATGGTACAGCAAACATCACAATTCCAGTAGGTGTAACTCCACCGGATGCGAATGCGACTACGAAAGGTCTGGTACAATTAGCGGGAGATTTAACGGGAACTGCGGCGGCTCCGGCCATTGCGGCGAACTCAATTACGACGGCGAAGATTATCGATGGCGCTATTACGAATGCGAAAATTACATCTGTTGCAGGCTCTAAAGTGACAGGTGATATTGCGGGGAATGCGGCGACGGCGACTTTGGCAGCAACTGCTATTTCAGCAAGTTCTGCTATTTCAGCAACTACAGCAACTAAATTAACCACAGCTCGCACGATTAACGGCACGCCATTCGATGGAACGGCTGACATCACGATCACAACAAATGCATCTACTCTTTCTGGAACTATTGGAATAGTTAATGGCGGTACAGGAGCGTCCACTGCGGCTGCAGCCAGAACGAACTTAGGCTTAGTGATAGGAACGGATGTGTTAGCCCAACGGACTTTTGGGACTGCGGCTAATAGTGCTGCCACCGATTTCGTGGCTGCCACAGAAAAAGGAGCGAACAATGGAGTAGCGACTTTAGGTAACAATGGAAAAATTCCATCGACACAAATTCCTGCCATCTCCTTCCAAAACGTCAACGTAGTCAACTCCGACGCCGCTATGATCGGCATCGCTGGCGCCCAAGTGGGAAGCATCGCGATCAGAACGGATAACAATAACAACTACGTGTTGAGCGCATTACCGGCATCGAATTTAGCTAATTGGATCGCCTTAGCAACACCACTTTATGTTTCTACGGTAAACGGTTATGCAGGTCCTAACGTGGTTTTAACTACGAATGATGTGGCAGAAGGAACCACGAATAAGTACTTTACAGACGCTCGAGTTCGTAATGCGATTAGCGCCACGGCTCCTCTGAACTTCAATACGACTTCGGGAGTTTTATCGATGACGGCAGCTTCAGGATCAACAGACGGTTACTTGAGTTCTGCTGATTTTACAATATTTAACAACAAACAAACGGCTTTAACAGCAGGCGTTGATTATGCAACTCCATCTGGAAATATCACGGGTAACGCGGCGAATGTGACGGGTATCGTATCCATCGCAAATGGAGGTACGGGTACATCAACAGCAGCAGGTGCTTTGGTTGCTTTAGGGGCAGAACCAAGTGATAACAAGAGTAATGATATTCTTTTAGACGGAGCGTCTACTACAAAATTTCCTACGTTTAAGGCGATCAAAGATTACGTGGATCAGCAAAGTGCGAACGCGGGTGTAGCTGATAACAGTATTACCTCAGCAAAAATCAATGGTACGCTGGCCGTGCTAAAAGGAGGTACTGGCGCCTCTACTGCTGCCGGAGCCAGAACAAATTTA
>CAYPVA010000306.1:0-2193 GCA_964414045.1 uncultured Lishizhenia sp.
CAATTATGGTGTCAATGTTGGTGTAGGCGTGAGGTTGAAGTAGGGAGGGGAGTTTTATATTTTGCTCATTTTAAAAGTTTGAACGAGTTGATCACCAGATAAAATATGCACTAAGTACATTCCTGGCGTTTCAATTATAAATTTCTCATTGACATCTGAAATTGGTTTTTCTAATACTACTATTCCAAAAGTATTAACAACTTGAATTCGTAAATCTCCATTTATTGACGCTAGTCCTTTGAATTGAAATATTCCGGAGTTAGGGTTAGGGTAAAGTGTCAGTTCAGAAAGGTTTGTGAAATTTGTATTTATTCTTGCTGTATTGTCAATAATAATAGAAGCTTTTGGGTCGCCAACAAGAACGCTCTGATTAGATAAAAATCGTTCAGCCATCATATAGCTTTCGGCTAAATTGTAACCCATGACTGGGTCTAAATATCGGTTCAACATGATGTCTGTTTCAAATAATTGAGCAAAGGTGATACAATTGACATGGCCGTAAGCTGCCGTACAACCATCTTTGATAAGGTTTGCAATTAGAAATTTATCAGTTGTGTTGCTAGCTAAATTAAAAGTTTGCGCTGCACTACAGGTGTTAATTGAACTGAAGGAACCAGGCAGCCATCCATAATTGAGCAAAACAGAGTCTGTGGGGCCGTGCCCCGATCCAATATAGGCTAGTACATTTTGAACTGTACTTGGTGTACCTAAATCGTAGTCAGTAATGGTATTCCAGTTTAAATTATCTAATTCTAATTCACTTGGCGCTAAAACTTGATCCACGAAATACGAAGAGTCAATACCCTCAAAAAGATCAATTACTGATGTGGCAATTAATTGATTGACGGGAGTCAAGGGACCACTGCGGTCGATTAAAGAAGTCACATCTTCAACAGAATAACCATCTAGTCGGCTAACTAAATAAATGCCAAATTGACTGCGAGAAAAATGTGTGTTTTGTTGAAAATAAGGATTGTTATAGCCATATTGTGCACCTATTCCAGAGGAATGCGGCCCTAATATCAAGCTTAATTCTTGATCAACAGAACCGCAATCTATTAGATTTTGTGCGGGTAGGCAATCTCCATTACGCTTGAGAGGGATTCCTTTAGTTGTCACCAAGTAATTGAGAGAGTTAATCAAGTTTTGGCTTATAAGATAATTTTCAATTTGCGTGCGTAATTGTACAAATTCATTGTCGTTGATGACCTCGGTGTTCGGGACATTCACATAAATCATATTTTGTTCTGGAATATTTCTCGCATTTTTAAAGTAAGCCCCAATTTGTATAGAAGCTGAACTATTCAGATTCACAATTACACCTACATCGTTGTAAGAAACACTTTGCGCTATACCATGAAGCGCAATAAATAAAAAACTAAAAACAAAAAATTTCATAAAGTAAAGTTTATAATCAGAGCTTTAAACGACAATAGGGGGTTGGTATTTTAGGACTCAGTTCTAAATTAAAAGAGACCAAATACTAAATGCACGATTTAAGCGTATTAATCCTCTAAAAACTTTCGCCTAGTTCATATTCATGTCAGAAGCAAATAAAAAAATCCACTTTGCGATTATCGCTTTCAAAAGAGAAGAACAAGTTTTAATTGCAGAACTTAAGCAAAACTTTGAACAACTCTTTATTTTAGATTTAGACTTAACAGAAGTGAGTGCAATTAAAAAAATTCTTTATGAAAAAAGTGAAGTAAAAGAACAGTTAAATGTTTTACAACTTAAAGCGAAAGGACTAACTTTTAGAGACCATAAAGTGCTTCAAGCGCTTTGCGACGGCCTAACAAGTAAGGAAATAGCAGACCACATTCATGTTTCTAAAAAAACGGTTGACCTCATTCGGACTAAATTATTGAAAGCTTATGGCGTTAAATCTTCAAACGAGCTTATTCGGCTGAGTATAATTGATGGGTTGTACATTCCTCGTAGCAATGCAGAAATCAGTAAAGAAATAGAATTAATGCTTCGGGAAAAAGAAGAAAGGCGTAAATCAAGACTTGTTTAAAACCAAAGATGAATTAAGTTACGCGTCAAAACCCCACCAGAGGTGTTGAGCTACCGCAAGTACATCAATTATGGTGTCAATGTTGGTGTAGGCGTGAGGTTGAAGTAGGGAGGGGAGTTTGCTATTTAGAGCAATCAATTTTTGGTTTTCCTGTCTTTACCAAAAACAAAACTAAC
>CAYPVA010000307.1:0-2180 GCA_964414045.1 uncultured Lishizhenia sp.
CATTATCTCAGTACGTTAACATGCCCAGCTAAAGTGCGGGTAACAGATTTATTATCAGTGTAGACGATCTTCCAGTTGTAGAGGCCAAGCTGCACATCGCGCTTGCCCTTGTAACGGCCATCCCATCCTTCTGCGGCGGTGTCCGTTTCAAACACCAAGTTGCCCCAGCGGTTGTAGATCTGTAGATTGTAGGCCTTGATGATATCAGGGTTCGAGAACACCGGTAAGAACAACTCATTGACCCCATCTCCATCTATCGTGATGGTATTCGGTATATATACATTCAACAACTCTATCAAGCTGAACACTGCGCTTGCCGTATCTGTACAGCCATTGGTGTCGGTTACTACCAACGTGACGTCGTAGTCTGCAGGTTGTTGGTCGGGGTAGTAGTGCGTTGGGTTCTCTACAGTACTGTTCGGGCTGCCGTCGCCGAAAGTCCAGAACGTACTGATTACACTGCCTAATGATGTGTTGGTCAACTCCAATAAGCCCGTGAAGTAGTCTATAGATCCAGTGCTCGCTGAGAAGCTCGCTTGTGGGCCAGGGACCACACACACCACGCTGTCCATTGTAATAGTGTCAGCACAGCCTATCGCGTTGTAGACCGTCAAGGTAATGCTGTAGCATCCAGGTATGGTCAACGTTGTATTGGCGTTTTGTGTGCCTTGGGTAATCGTGTTGCCGAAGTCCCAAGTGCTGCCCGTATATGGGCCCGTACTGAGGTTCGTGAACGTTACATCCAATGGAATACAGCCAAACGTAGTGCTTGGTACAAAGTTCGCAACGATTGGTGCTGGCTCCGTTACCGTAAAGCTCAATGGCTCTTCACAACCCTGTGCATCTGTTACCAATACACTGTAAGTGCCTGGTGTCAGTGAGTCAAGGTAGTTGACGGTGTCACCCGTTGACCACAAGATGTCATAGACCGGTTGGCCGCCTGTAATCGTTAACAAGAGCGTAGCGTCATCATAACCATGGCAACTCACGTTGTTTTGCGTTGGCGTTACTACCATTGGGTTTACTGGGTTGTTCACCACTATTGTTGTGGTCAAGACACAGCCCAAGATATCGGTAACGGTCAAGGTATATGGACCTGACTCCAAGCTATCGATGTCTTCTGTCGTTGGGCCGTTGCTCCAGCTATAAGTATAGCCTGGCGTACCGCCTTGTACCGTTACATCTATGGCGCCCGTTGGGTCGTTCATACAAATCAAGTCTGTCACTACAGATGTTACACTGATTGGTGCCTGTGGTTGGGTAAGGGTCACACTCAAGGTAGCCGTACAGCCCAAGCTGTCTGTTACCAACACACTATAAGTCCCGATTGGCAAGCCACTCACCGTAGAAGTAGTTTGGGTGTTGTTCCATAGGTAGCTATATGGCGCTGTGCCTCCCACCGCACTGATACTGATGCTGCCATTGGCACCACCATAACAGCTTACATTCGTATGTACTTCACTTAAGCTCAAGGCAGCCAATGGTTGGCTTAACGTAGTTTGGGTACTTGCCGTACAGCCGTTCGTGTCTGTTACCAGCACACTGTAGGTGCCTATAGGTAAGTTTGTAAGGTCTTGCGTTGTGGCTACATATCCGTTAGGGCCACTCCATGCATATGCATACGGTGTTGTGCCACCCGCAGGCGTAAGGTTAATAGAACCTGTAGAGTCGCCATAGCAGTTTACGTTCTGTTGGGTCATGCTCAAAGTCAGTGGCGCTAAAGGTTGTGTAACCGTAAAGCTATTGGTAACCACACAGTTGTTGGCATCTGTGATGACGAGCGTGTAGGTGCCCGGTAATAAACCACTCAAGTCTTCACTTGGTGCGCCTGTACTCCATTGGAATACATACGGCGCTACACCGCCTGTCGTGCTCACATTGATAGCACCGTCACTCAGACCATAACAACTAATATTGCTGATCACAGCATTCGGTGAAATCAAACCAGGTGAAGCAACTAAAATACTATCCGAGGTAACACAGCCAGAGGCATCTGTTACGAATAACTCGTACCAACCAGCTCCTATCCCAAATAAATCCTCCGTATTACCAGCCAATCCACCATTTGGCGCCTGCCAAAAATATTGGTATGGTAACGAACCACCCACTACACTCGCATTGATCCAGCCCGTGGTAGCTCCATAGCATAATATGTTGTTTACAGTGGCACTGATAACGGC
>CAYPVA010000308.1:0-2174 GCA_964414045.1 uncultured Lishizhenia sp.
TGAAAAGCAACCATTTGCTGGCTTTTTCTGGTTGTAGCGCATACCAAACTAATTGTCCAAAGAACAAGATGGCTAAGGTGCCTAAGGTAAACGCTGCAAGTTTACTAGGAATGGCAAACGCACTGAAAATAAAAAGCGTAACAAATAGTACGGCAGGAAATTGCAGGGTAATTAAAGCCAACCAAGTGGCTTTTTTTGCTCCGATCTTGCGAGGAATGGTGTTTGCATTGAGTAGTTCATCGCCTGGCATGTCATGGACATCTTTTAAAATTTCACGACTGAGCGTAACCAAAAAGGCACATACGGCTAAAAATTGCGCGTAATGATAATTTAGGTAGGTAGACCAAGTTTGTTCTAAGTATGGTGAATAGGTTTGGTCAGATTCGTTTAGAATTTGAAAATACCAAGTACTCAAGAAGATGACTAATGCCGGTAATATGGCCAAAACGACAGAACCTAACAACAACTTTCTTTTCCAAGAAACACTATAAAACCAAAGTAAATTGATGCTTACTAAATGAATAAAAACGAAGAGTAATGTATGCAAACTCCAAGATAGGTAAATTGCGATACCAAAGGCAAGAAAATTCAAGAGCCAATGACCTAATATTGCCCACCTTTTTTGGAGGTATTTGGTTAAGACTAAATCTTCGGGTTTATTGACGCGGTCAGCTTTAAGATCAAAGTAGTCATTGATAAGATGGCCAGCTGCTGCGATGATCAGTGTCGAAAAAATGAGAAAACCATACTGCACTGCATTGAAGTCAATGACCTCATAGGGATGGTGCTTTCTGAGGTGATAAGCCACACCAATCATTGTCAAAAGAATGACCACAAGGTTCTTAACCCTGATTAATTTCAAAAATGGGATCATGGTATAATCGTGTAAGTGGTTCGTCTATTTTTTTGATGTGCAGCTGCCTTTTGTGCCTCTGTGTTGAGAGCGGCAATTTCAGCATCGGTTATGACAGGTACTTTGGAGCCAAAACCCTTATAGCTGATGCGGTTAGCCGCGATCCCTTCTAGAAGAAGGAACTGATAAACTGCCATAGCCCGTTGTTCAGATAAAAGCAGGTTTTTTTGCGCATCACCTTGGCTATCCGTATGTCCTTGAACTTCAATTTTTACAGCAGGATTGGCTTTTAAGTAGGCAGCTAAATTTAATAATTCAAGTCTAGATTCAGGCCTTAAGGTTGCCTTAGCTAAATCAAAAAATACATTATTAAGTACATTTTCAGCTTTGGAGTTGATCGGATTCAATGGCATTTCCAAATGATAACTTTGCGCATTTTCTCTGAGCGTCAAATCAAAATTCAAAGAAAAGGGTAGGTAGCCTTCTTTATTGACCAAGACAGCATAGCGCTGATCTATAGGTAAGGGTAATACGATTTTACCGTCGAGCAAATCTGTTTGCCCGTAAAACACTTCCTTTCCTGTATTTAGATTGGTTAATTGAACAGTTGCCTGAAGTTTTTTGCCAGAAACTGCGTCGAAAGCGAGGCCTTCAAAGTAAAATGTTTGGGTCGCTTGCAAAGATTCAGGTAGTTCGAACCAATAGATGTCTAAACTCCCATAGCCGCCTTCTCTGTCGGATGCAAAAAATGCAATGTCACCTTGTGCCGAAACTAGCAATGAATTTTCGTCGAATCTTGTATTGATCGGATAGCCTAAATTGACGGGTTTGGACCATTGGCCATTATCGTTGAGTTGGCTCACAAATAGATCTGAACCACCGAGGCCAACATGACCCCTTGAAGCGAAATATAAGGTTTTGCCATCAGGATGAATTTGTACAGATTCTTCGTTTTGAGATGAATTGATGGTGTTGGATAATCTTGTGGCTTCAGACCAAAGCCCATTACTCTGCAGCTGGGACACATAGATATCTGAATTAGAACGACCTTCACGACTACGGATAGCTCGGATGAAATACAGCGTTTTGCCATCAGCACTTAGCGAGGGTTGGGTTTCCCAATTTGAGGTATTGACGCCACCGGGTAAATTGATAGGATTGGTCCATTGATTGCCAATTTTTTCGGTAATAAAGAGATCACAAGAACCTTTACCCGTTCGATTTGCACCGTAATTGACTCCTGAATTATCTGTACAAGCTACGAAGATGATTTTTTTTCCATCACCGGAAATAGTTGGGGCGCCTTCATTCCATGAAGTAT
>CAYPVA010000309.1:0-2157 GCA_964414045.1 uncultured Lishizhenia sp.
ATGCTGATAATTCAACGGGTGGAACAATTAGTATTACATCTGTAAGTGGGAATATCAACTTAAACGGTGTTGCATCGTTTCCTAATTCATCAAACAATGATTCTGAAGGAATTTATATGGCGGGGGTGAATTCATCTAATGCACTTTCAATTACTTCACAAACAGGAAATATTACAATCTCTGGTTCTCACAACAGACCTACCACTGGTCAATTTTGCAATGGAATAAGAATTGTTGCGGGAAACTCGGCTGGCACGGTGACTAGTGGTGTAAGGATAGGATATGATGGGGTAAATTCTTATTCAGGAAATATTACAATTCGTGCAAATGCCCTATTACAACGTGCAATAAGGCCAAACGCCGGAGCTATATCTGTAAAAACTACAGGGTCTATAAACATAGAGCCTCTGGATGCCCAATTTACCCACTTGAGGGCAGATGCAAGTAGTACACTCACCTTTGACAACGACTGGGATTTTGGGACAAGCGCAACAGCCATTACCTTCGGGAAACCCGGAAATACCTTTGCACTTACATTATCCAATGCCATTACTACAAATGGGAGCATAACACTGCATTCGGGTAGTCAGGCCATTAACGGCGTACTTACATCAAACGGCCAAATTCTATCGAAGTCAAGTGCAAGCATTACCGTTTCAAGCAATCTCATTTCAAATGCTGGCAATATTATTCTTTGGGCTGATTCTGATAACAGCGGCAGTGGAGGAATACTGGTCAATGATAATGTCACCATCGATACTAGAACTACCGCCGATAGAACCGCAAATACACACACTACAGGTGGAGGTAGTATTATTTTAGCAGGCGGTTTGGATGATGGAGGAACTGCTTCAGGAACCGCCTTGATCAGTAGCGGGCTAATTGCTGCTGATAACTTGCCAGATGGGTATGCCGTTAATTCAGGAGCCACAGCTACACAATGTGGAATCGTGGTAGGTACGAGCACTGCTTCATCTGGACACAATGCCAACGTTAATTTCTTTTCGGGTGGTGGAAATATCAGACTGCAGGGTTTAGCTACAGCCAATTCTAACATCAATGGCCCAACTGGTCTGCTATTTTTTCAAGGACATACATTTAACGCGGGAAGTAACGGAGATATCACTATGATAGGCAACTCAAATTTGACTTCCGGCGCTTGGGCAATCGGTCTTGATTTTGCAGCATGGCGAACAACAGCTTATAGTGCCACGAGCACGATGATTACAGGAAGTGGAAATATCAATATCATTGCTCGTGCCGCTAATGGAAGTTCAGGGTCTTTAGCACTTGCGGTTGACGGAGAAGGAAATAACCGTCACATATTTAAAACAAATACAGGCAACATCACATTTAATGGATTAGCCACAAGTTCATTGGCGTTCCTAGACGTCAGAATGACGAACATCGATATACTTTCAAATTCAGGTACCATTAATATTATTGCACCTGGTACAACCGGTTTTTCTGTAGGAGATTATAACATTGGTGATGGATTATTTCTTGGTCAGAAGGCCGGATCATTAGTTACCTCTTCTACTGCGAATATCAATATTTCAGCAAATAAAATAAATTTCACAAACAAACCTTTTAGTGCTGCATCTGCAGGGCAAATTGTAATCGAACCAAATGGAACCTCTTTTGGAGCTTCACCAATTTGGACTAGCACTAACTTAGTTATCGGTGGAGGACCTTCTTCTATCAGAGTCGGAAAAGACGGAAATACTACCGCAATTACCATTCCAAGTGCACTCAGTGCTAATGGCCCAATATCTATTTATGGCGGGGCATTAACGCTCAGCAATAGCCTCACCACAACTAACGCATCAACAGGTGATATTTTACTGAAGGGAAGCACGCTCGCTGGAACTGGAAGTATTAATTTGGCAAACGGAAAGGCAGTAACCATTAATGTATCTACAAATAGTACTTGCGCAAGCCCTATTAACGGAACCGGAGTTAATTTAGTAAAAGATGGTGCGGGTGAATTAACACTTTCAGCCGCAAGTAATTTTAATGGAAATACAACAATTAATACTGGATTAGTACAATTCAATGAAAATAAAACCTTTACAGGAATTACGATTTCAGCCGGAGCAACTCTTGCCCTTGGGCCCAACAAGCAATTTGATTTCAATGGTGCACTAGTAAATAACG
>CAYPVA010000310.1:0-2157 GCA_964414045.1 uncultured Lishizhenia sp.
GGCACCGAACCGATGAGCCCGAGCCAAGGTCCTTCGAAAAAGATGTGGCTTGGCACCACAAAGCAGAACGCGGCCAAGCCGGCGAGGCCCACATTGAAAACGCTCTCGAACTTCACTCGACGAGTGATTGCCGCAAACGCGGCTTGCATGCGGGTGGGCTCAGCAAGGGTTGCAGAAACTCTGCCTGCGGCGGGCGCATCCGCCAGTTCGTGGCTGAGCGGCCGCACTTTTTGATCTACGATTGCGAGAATTTCGCCGCTCAGTGCGAGCCGGTCACCCGAACTGCGCAACTGGCTGGCGATGTCGTCAAGCAAAGGCAAGATCACCTCATTGACTCGATCAGATACCGCCTGGCGAGCATCGGCGAGCGAGTTCTCAAGGTTGCGTTGCACCAGCTTTAACGTGGCTCGTTGCGCGGCCAGCTCTCGCGCGGCTGCAGCCAACTCGGCAAAGCCGATGCTCAACGCATGCCAGGAGGCGATTAGTCCGATATTTGAAAGTAGGCCAAAGCCCATGTTCGCGTAGTAGGCAGCAGGCAGGCCGCCGAGCAAACCACCGACCAAGAACTGGACGGCCATCGAGATTGCCGCGGTCAGCATCCACCAGCCGAGGGTCTGCCAAATCGCCAGCTGCTTGCGACCAGACCTGACTACCCACAGGTGACCCAGGGCGAATACGAGCGCACTCGTGACTGAGCCGATGAGGTCAAACAGGTGTGGATCGATCACTCTGGCTAGACCCGTGTCATCGACCGCGAGATAACCAGTGAAGACCGGAAAGACCGCGAGAATCACGACCATATGCCAGCCGAGAGCCAGCGGCCTAGTCAACGAGGCTAAGAACCCCGTGTTTTGATTGCCTGCCATGTTTAGTCGATAGTCGGCATAACTAGGGCGGCGTACTTCATGGCTGCGGCGACTCGCACATTCATCTCTGAATCCCCAGCCAACCCGATGGCTTCAAGGGTTCGCGTAATCGCGCTTTCAGTTGCACCGATCGAACGCTGGCGAGCCTCGGCGATCTGCTGGTTGGTCTTGCCCTCGGCTAGAAGCCTAAGAACCTGAACCTGAGTCTTCGAAAGATTGACGAGTGGTCGTGAATCGAGTTCGTGATGGCGGTATGGACGCACATCACCTTCGGTTAGCACAGCCTCGAGAGCATCAACCAAAGTATTGGTGTCGGTGAGCATGTGCTTGTTCAGGTATGCCTCTGACTTGCTGACGTTGCCCTCGGCTCGAGCGAAACGTGGATCCGGCTGCGTGGTCAAGAACACGATTGCAACCTCGGGTGCGGTCTTGCGAATCGCCTCAGCAAGGTCGTAACCAGTCGGCCCTGGGCCAAAGTCGATGTCAAGCACGACCGCGTCTGGGTCAACAGCGCGAACGACGCGACGGCCGTCGGCAATGGTCGCTGCGGTCGAAACATTGAACCCGGCCTTTTCGAGCGACTCGGCAATCAACGAGCGCAGAAATGGATCGTCTTCGACGACAACGACAGAGCGCGGATAAGGGTGAATTGCGCGATTGGGCATACCTCAAGGCTAGTCAGCGCGGCTGGTAGCCCCCGTTTTTGGTTGGGGGTTAGCCCCTAATTTGAATCGGGAGATGTGGCGTGCGACTTAGGCGTTGCTCGATCGAGGCTGCTCAAGAAAGGCAGCGAGAGCAGGCCGACAATCACACCGATTCCGCCCATGATCCAGAAAGGTGCGCGCAGGTCGAACGTTGCGATCCAGCCACCAATCAGCGAACCGATCGGCATCATGCCCCAAACCAAGGTGCGGCGAGCGCCGTGCACTCGACCGAATAGTTCGTTTGGAATCAGCTCGTGATAGGTCGACATGAGCAGAACGTTCCAAATCGAAATCGTGTAATTGCCGATCATGCCAAGCACCAGAAAAGTGAACACCTCGGGCGCGAATCCGGTGAGAAACTCGGCCAGAATCGACGCGAGAATCGACGCGGCCAAGACCTTGCTGCGGCCGAACTTGGCGCTCCAGTATGGCGCTTGCAGGCCACCGAAGACACCCGTGATTCCCTGCACGGTCATCAGCACACCAAACCAGGCTGGTTCAACGTGCTGAACCTTCAAAATGAACAAAACCACGGTCGAGGTTGCTGCCGAAAACATGAACCCGATCGTTGCCGTGATCAAGACCAA
>CAYPVA010000311.1:0-2153 GCA_964414045.1 uncultured Lishizhenia sp.
CACACAAAATCTTAGAGGAAATGTCTTTGATTCGCAACAACGAAGCAGCGCTCATCCCTTACCTCAGACCAGATGCTAAGTCACAGGTAACCATCGAATATTCCGATGACAACGTTCCACAGCGCATCGACACTATCGTTGTTTCTACACAACACGACGACTTCGCTGACGAAGCTGTGATGCTAGCAAAAATCAAAAAAGACATCATTGAAATTGTTATCCCACGTGTAAAAGCCAAGCTTTCTCCGTCAATTCAAGCGCTTTTCAACGATGCAATTACCTACCACATCAATCCAACTGGTAAGTTTGTAATTGGTGGCCCACACGGTGACACCGGTCTTACAGGTCGTAAAATTATCGTCGATACATACGGTGGCAAAGGCGCACACGGTGGCGGTGCTTTCTCTGGAAAAGATCCTTCTAAAGTTGACCGTTCTGCTGCATACGCAACACGTCATATTGCCAAAAACTTAGTTGCTGCTGGCTTGTGTGATGAAGTATTAGTTCAGGTTTCTTATGCCATCGGAGTAGCAGAACCATGTGGTTTGTATGTGAACACCTACGGAACATCTAAAGTTGGCCTTACTGACGGTGAAATTGCGGTTAAAGTGGGTCAAATCTTTGACATGCGTCCTTACTTTATCGAGCAGCGCTTGAAATTACGCAATCCTATTTACCAAGAAACAGCCGCCTATGGCCACATGGGGCGTAAAAATGAAGTAGTAACAAAAACCTTCACCGCACCAGATGGCAAACAAGTAACACGCGAGGTGGAACTCTTTACCTGGGAGAAACTCGACTACGTAGATCAAGTCAAATCGGCTTTTGGCCTCTAAAATATCCAAAGCCCGCTTGTCGGGCTTTTTTTTTAATCCTATTTCATGAGCACAAACTTCAGAACCATCTGGACCACACCCGAACGAGACATCGAGGTGATCGATCAGCGCCAACTTCCACATGAATTTGTGGTTGTAAAATTGAAAACATACAAAGATGCAGACCTCGCTATCAGAAGCATGACTGTCCGAGGCGCGCCACTCATTGGCGCCACGGCAGCCTATGGTATTTTTTTAGCAGTACGCGAGTTGATTACGAAAGGCCTCGACGGTAGCTTCCTTGACGAAGCTTTTACGGTACTTCGCGCATCTCGTCCTACGGCAGTCAATTTATTTTGGGCCCTTGACCGCATGCAAAAAGCCCTCGATGAGGCCGATGACTTTTTAGAGGCTGCCTGGAACGAAGCGCAAAAAATAGTGGAGGAAGATATTGAAACGTGTCGCATGATCGGCGTACACGGACTACCTTTGATTGAGCGCATTTCCGAAAAAAAGAAGGGGGATACCGTTCATATCTTAACGCATTGCAACGCCGGAATGCTCGGTTGTATTGAGTGGGGCACCATTACCTCCCCTATTTATCAGGCCGTACAAAAAGGTATTGATGTTCATGTTTGGGTCGATGAAACAAGACCTCGCAATCAAGGTGCTAACCTTACGGCTTACGAATTGACCAAACACGGCGTCAAGCATACACTCATCGTTGACAATACCGGCGGTCACCTCATGCAACACGGAATGGTGGACCTCGTTATTGTCGGGACTGACCGTACCACGCGTCAGGGAGATGTCGCCAATAAAATTGGCACCTACCTCAAGGCTTTAGCAGCCAAAGACAACCAAATTCCATTCTATGTGGCACTTCCATCAACCACACTTGACATGCGTATCAACGATGGCATCAAGGAAATTCCAATAGAAGAGCGCGATCAAAATGAAGTCAAGTACGTCATTGGGAAATCTGCGGCAGGCAAGATAGAACCTGTTTTGATTTGCCCAGAAACGACACCAGCGGCCAATTATGGTTTTGATGTCACCCCAGCACGCCTTGTAAGTGGCCTCATTACAGAACGCGGCATTTGCGAAGCATCAGAGAAAGGGATCCTAACTTTATTTCCGGAATATAAAAACTAGGATTTGAAAATTGTATGATTGAATGATTTGCATCAGAAGTATGCATAGTGAATGACATAAAACAAATAGAAATGAAGCATAATTTATTTTTACTAGCGATTATCCTGTGTATTATTCCGTATACAACGCATTCACAAATTCAAGGTGTTTGGCACAGTAACTTTCAAGTAGCCGGCAAATCCT
>CAYPVA010000312.1:0-2145 GCA_964414045.1 uncultured Lishizhenia sp.
AACAAGCGCCATCTTTTGTACAAAATGTAACGCCGTTTGTAGCCCAAAAAATAGCAGCCGTAAAAGCCTACAAAACTCAGTTTTTCGACCCAAACTCTCCTGAACCCAATACGCCAATTTCGGGCGAACTCTTTTTTGATTTTCTGAAAGGACGCATGCTCGAAATGGGGCGCCCGGCTGGCTATAATTATGCCGAGGGCTTTGTCCTGAACCGTTGGTTTGGTGTTCAGGATATCTTCGAACTAGACTGATATTTTTTCCACCAAGAATAAAGCGCAGTTCCGATAAGGACACCTGTTGAATTTGCGACAATATCCATCATGGACACCTCGCGCCCAGGTACAAAACCTTGAAATATTTCAAGTAGCCCACCCAAACCGAGTAAACCGAGAATGAGTAGGATTCCCTTTTTAGTTGGCTTGAAACCAAAAACTAAAAATGTATTCAGACTCAAAATGCTGTACCGATAAAATGCCCAACTTTGTCATTGAGCTTGACTTGTACACCGCCATCAGGGCTTTTTAGTGATAAATAGCAAATCCCAATAAATTCCAAAACTAGTAAGATGCGCAGCGCTATTTGGACTTTATTCATAAAGTAAAGTTCTGTCTTTTAGCGTCGCAGGGCGGCCGCTTGTCATCCATTGGGGTGCTGGAGCATTCATGAGGTAATGGTCAAAAAATTGACGCATGCGGATCGATAAGTCATATTTGTTGGCCAATTTGGTGAGGTTGTGGTCGTCGCCATTGTAATTGAGCAGCCAACAAGGTTTTCCTAAGCGACGCATGCCGTTGTAAAGTTCAATTCCTTGGTACCATGGCACGGCGCCATCTTTGTCGTTTGCCATTATAAGTAGGGGTGTTTGCACCTTTGGTAGATGAAATAATGGCGAGTTTTCTACGTATAACTCGGGTTTTTCCCAAATAGTGGCACCTATGCGGCTTTGTGTACTTTCGTACTGGAACTGTCTGTTAAGGCCACTGCCCCAGCGAATTCCACCATAAGCCGAGAACATATTTCCTACCGGAGCACCTGCCATAGCAGCGGCAAAGCGCGTGGTCATGGTAATGAGCATCGCACTTTGGTAACCGCCCCAACTTTGCCCTTGTAAACCCATTCTCTTTTCATCTACAGGGTAGTTTTTGATCAGGTAATCTGCCGCACTCATAATGCTGTTATAGGCACCTTGCGCTGGCTTACCAGGTTGGTAACGGATATCTGGAACAAAAACAAGGTAGCCTCCGCTCGCATATTCAGTTGGGTTAATGATACTTGCGGAAGGTTTGGGTGCTTGGTAGTTGTGCAGGTTGTCTGAATTGAGCTCGTAGTAATAAAACAAGAGCGGGTATTTTTTACTGGCATGAAAATTTTCTGGTTTGTAAAGCAAACCTTCTAATACTTGTCCATCGTAGGCTTTCCATTTGACAATTTCAACGCTCGCCCAGTTATAGTTGCTTTGTTGTGGATTGGCTGCTGAAATGCGTTTGGCGTTAACAAAGTTGTTGTCCGGAAGCAACCAAAGGTCTGGGTAGGTACTCACGTTCATTTGTCTGAGTGTGTAAACATTGGCTTGCGCTGCTTTTTGAAAACCTGCTATTCTCATCGGAAGATCCACAACATTTTGAAGCGTGTTTTGATTTAACAGATAAAGGAGTTCATTTTTATTTGATTTGCGCAAGCCGATAAAATAGCCGTTTTGTAAGTCAAGCCATGCTGAATCAAGATTGTAAGGCGTGAAGCGCAATTCAATTTTATCTTTGGTAGCGCGCTCGTTTGAAAGACTTTGCAGCGTTTTATTGACAATATCGTAGGTCCAGATATCAAATTCAGATTGCAAACAAACTTCTTTAGCATCCTTTGTAAAGCCTACAAAACCAACTGGCCCGGCTTCCATAGGTTGACCATTAAGGTCTTCTTGCCAGGTGACATCTTTGCGTTTACAATTCATGCAAACAGGCACTTGGTTTTCAATATCGAGGAGCATCCATTTTTGCCCTTCTGAAACGAAATAAGTAAAATAGCGACCGTCAGCAGACAAGCCACCTGTGTGTGACAAGCCTTTGCCAAGCAAAGTTGTTTGTGCTGTTCTTAAATCGATGCGGTAGTAGCTGCTTTTAGAAGGGGCTTTCCATTGGGCTTCAATGC
>CAYPVA010000313.1:0-2135 GCA_964414045.1 uncultured Lishizhenia sp.
ATGCCACTTCAAAAATCATAAATACCAACGGTTCAGGAGAAATTTATAACTCGGGGAAAAATCAGGTAAAATACAATTTAGTGAGTTTTCAATTCAATTTTGGTTTAGCTTTTTAAATGATGATAACCAAACCCCTCACTTCCCTCCTCCTCGCTTTGCTCACTTTCAGCGCGGTTGCGCAGGAGCAACCACAACTCGGCAAATTCAAATTTGGCGTCAATTTTTCGCCAGACTACTGCCATAGGACGCCCTACTTTTTTCTCGATCGATCTAAAATGGGTTTTACCACTGGTGTCAATACAATCTATCAATTGAATAATCGCATTGCACTAGAAACGGGGCTTCAATATTCAAACAAAGGTTTTCAAACCACCTTAATGGATTTATTTTTCGCTATTCCTGATCCTAACGCACCCGTTCAAGCACAATATGTCTACAACATGCATTATTTAGACATCCCGCTCAAGGCAAACTTAAACTTCAGAAACAAAAAAGAAGCAAGCGATAAAAAAGCGCGATTTTTCGCAAGTGTCGGCCTCACGACAAATTTGTTTCTTAAAGAAACGCAAACCAATATATTGATTTATTCAGATCGAGCTGATGAAGAAACGAATGACATCATCAATTCACCGATTCGCAAGGTCAATTTCTCGCCAACATTAAGTTTTGGTTACGATTTTCAGACCAGCCAGCATTCGCATCTGAGAATTGAACCAATCATTCGCTATGGGCTTCGCGGTTTAACCGAAACCATAGGCTCAGGCAATTTATACAGTGCCGGATTAAATGTTTCTTTTTATTGGGCTAATTAATGAAACGGTATTTCGTCTACTTACTTCCTATTTTTATCTGCTTTTCGAAACTATCTTTTTGTCAGCAATCACCAACTGACAGTTCAACACGTTTCAAACTTCACCTTGGGCTGAATTTTGGCTTTTTAGGAGCAGGAGGAAATGTAGGAGGAGGCGGGATAAAACTTGCGCCGCGTGTTGGCGTACATTTGAACAATAAATTTGTACTCGGTTTAGAATCTAATTCAGATTATCAAACGGTTTATAGTAAGGATAGTTTGACGGTACCAAGTATTCGGGTTTCTAAATGGATCGGGCCTTTTGTCAGGTATTATGTCTTTAAACCGACAAATAAATGGAATATGTGTCTTAGCGGCAATTACATATTTGGCAGCTATTATGAGTTGAGCAACAACCAAGCCTTCAGGACCACCTACAATACCGCATTTTTAGGATTTGGAGCAAGTTATCGCATGAATCATTTCTCCCTGGACGGTGGCTATCGGTATACTTTCCTACTCAATAACACTCCCATTGAGGCCAGATGGGCCAATACGCTATATTTAGGTTGCACATGGAATTTTTGATGCGCAACAGACAATGGGCTAAATCTGCCGGTTTGATCATGCTTTCGGTTATTTGTATTTTTGGAATCGTATTGCTAATGCAATGGCTCACTTTTGAAGTGGATGATTTATTGCTCATAGAAAATCACATCCTACTTACGGTGTTGGCGTGTATGTTTGCCATCGTTTTCCCCAAACGTTATGGCTTCATTGGTGCTTTCTTTTTTGTTGCGTTGCTGCTCTTTTTGATGTTTTTAGACAATAATTTGTCGTTCGCTTTGGATAATCTCTGCGCCCTATTACTGCTTGGTACTGCGATCGGTACTTTGATGAAGGAGAAGAGGTGGTGGTTTGGTTCAATTTGCGTTGTATTGAGTTTGGTTGTTTTGTGGAATGCAGAGCGTGTTTATGGCGCTATAGCAGTTGTCGATATGGCACTACAGCATCAAACCGATGCCACGCGTTTCAATGAACTGAGCAACACGTTTGTTGCTTTGGATGGGAATAGTTTACAATTAGCAAAGGATACCGTTTACCTTGTCAATTTTACTTTTTATGCCTGTAAGCCTTGTCGAGATAAACAACCATCATTAGAAATATTGGAAAAAGCTTTCGCTAACAAACCGTTCAAACTAGTGACCATTCATTGTGTAGATTCAATAGATGTCTTTGAAAAGCATTACAGCAAATACCCAAATTGCTACCACAACCCCAATGAAAAAATAAGCCTAAAGCTCGGCATTCAAAGTTATCCGTATGAAATCATCTTTAGTAAAAG
>CAYPVA010000314.1:0-2129 GCA_964414045.1 uncultured Lishizhenia sp.
AAAGTCAATCCCCTGATTCATGGTGGCTCTCAAGAAAGAGGGCTGCGAGGCGGGACAGAAAATATTGCTGGTATCGTTGGCTTGGCTAAAGCCATGGAATTGGCCTACACAGACCTAGAAGCACATCAAAAACATGTCTACGATTTAAAAACATACATGATTGAGCGTTTAACGGCGCAATTTCCTGATGTTCGCTTCCATGGAGAAACTGATTACGATCATGCACTTTATACCGTCTTGAATGTTTGCTTGCCAGCTACTCCAAAAGCTGGGCTTTTATTGTTTACACTTGATTTAAAAGGAGTTGCCGTTAGTGGAGGTTCAGCCTGTACATCTGGAGCTACGAAAGGATCCCATGTGCTTGAAGCTATTGGTGCTGACATGAGCAGGCCCAATGCACGTTTTTCGTTTTCGCGCTACACGACCCGTGAAGAAATTGATTATGCACTCGAGCAACTCGAAGCGGTTTATCAAAAAAATCTGTAAATTCAACACATGCAGCAGCACCCTAAAGTACTTTGTCTCTCGAGTTGGTATCCAAATCAATTGAAACCTACTGAAGGGAATTTTGTAGCGCAGCATCTGAAAGTGGCCAGTACAGTGGCCGACCTGGCCTTTTTGCACGTGGTGCTTTCCGACAAACACCAGTCTTTGACAATCGAAGAAAAACAGGTGCCTTATTACGAGAAAATAATTTACATTCCCCGCAACAAGATGTTTTTGGTGGGTAAACTGCTATCCTACTTTCAAGTGCTACTAACGTATTGGAAACATGCAACGCAAACGCCAGTCGGAAAGCCTGAGCTCATTCATGCAGCTGTTTTGTATCCGATCGGAGTAGTGGGGCTTTTGTTAAAATGGAGATTTAGAATTCCATTATTGTTTACAGAACACTGGACTTGCTATCATGCCTACACCAAACCACAACCTAGTGCTTGGCAGCGTTTGATGCTTAAGTTCATCGGCAACAGAAGTCAATTGATCATGCCGGTATCCTTAGATCTTGCTGAGGCCATGCAAAAATTTGGAATCAAAACTCCTTCCAAGGTCATTGCAAATGTCGTGGATACGGATCTTTTTGTTCCTCAGACCCAAAGGCCGCATCAGCACTTTCGTTTCGTTCACGTTTCTTCCTTAGATCCAGTTCAAAAAAACTTCCATTTATTGGTCAATGCTTTCTATGAGCTCAAAAAGCAGCAGCAGCCTATAGAATTGCATGTTGTTTCCGACGGTGATTTTTCGGTCTACCAACAAATCATTTCAGGATTTGATTTCGCTGATTCCATCCATTTTCACGGTTCACAAGATGCACAAGGAGTAGCTGCCTTGCTTCAATTTGCAGATGCTTTTGTTTTAAGCAGCCGGTATGAAAACCTTCCTTGTGTTTTGTTAGAGGCTCTTTCTTGCGGAACGCCTATGATTGCTACCAATGTGGGTGGTGTCGCAGAAATTATACACGCTAAAAACGGCATTTTGGTTCCGTCGGAAGACAAAGCTGCCTTGGTCGGAGCGATGACAGCCATTCAACAACAACATTTTGATGCGGCAGCCATGCATCAAGAAGCACAATTCAAATACAGCGCTGCAGCTATTGCTGCACTGTTGCAAGAAGCCTATCACCAAGTGCTCCATCCAAATGTTTCGTAAAATCCTTGCCAATTTTGGTGTGCGTGTTGGGTCTGCCTTGCTCAATCTAATTTTAGCCATTTTATTTTCACAAATATTAGGGCCGGAAGGAAAAGGCCAGCAAAGTTTGTTACTTACAACAATAGCCATTATCATTATTTTTGAGGGCTTTGTGGGAGGTGCAGCTTTGGTTTATTTATCATCACGGGTATCTTGGGTTCGTTTGCTCATCGCTTCTAATGCATGGATTGCCATCGTTTGCCTTGGTGCTTATCAACTCCTGATTCATCAATTTGATTTTCAAAACAGCGCTGCGTTACACATTGTATTGCTCAGCGCAATCAGTGCCGTAACATCTGTAAATAGTTCGCTTTTGTTAGGCAACCAGCAGCTCAAATCCTACAATGTCATTCAGCTAATGGTGCCGATGGTAACCTTGATTGTTGCGCTTGTTCAAGTTCAGATTTGGCACACCATTTATTATCAAGAAGCACTTTATTTTG
>CAYPVA010000315.1:0-1609 GCA_964414045.1 uncultured Lishizhenia sp.
CTTTTACCATACCCGTCCGTTTGCGCTCAGCGATAGTTTGTATTGGCAAGACATCAACTTTAATATCACCAAGAAAATCAACAAACAATGGAGTGGTATTTTGAGCTTCTACGACATTAAAATCAATAATGATGTCGTGAAAGTCAGCGATGCAAAAGGCATTATTCATGCGCGCATTGCTGTTTTAGAGGGCACCTACAAAATCAACACGCACCACGCCCTGCGTTGGGAGCTTCAAGGTATGTGGGTCCAGAGAAATGAACAAGGAATTAACGATAAGGGCGATTGGGCAACGGCGCTTGTAGAGTACACGATTTCTCCGGGGTGGTTTTTTTCTGTCATGAATCAGTATAACTATGGCAACGATAACCTCGAAAAACGCGTCAATTACCCAATTGTCACATGTGGATACATTAAAGACGCCACGCGCTTAACTGTATCTTATGGCCGCCAGCGGGCCGGCTTATTTTGGGTAGGTGGTGTTTGCCGACCTGTACCTGCCAATAATGGACTCATGATCAATTTAACGCATAGTTTTTAACCCATGAAGCAAGGAATCCTTTTTTTAGCGTTTACCATATCTTTTGGATTGGCATTTTTACCGTCTTGCGATCGCGTTTCAAATCCGTATCCACCTTTGGTAAATTTGGAGCTCGATACCACTTTATATCCCGGCAATTGGGCCGACTACCTTTCCAATGAGTGGCCAACATTTTCAACAAATACCAACACGTATCGCAACATTTTAATCGAAGACTTCACGGGTCACAAATGTATTTTTTGTCCGGCTGCTGCTGACCTCGCACATCAATTACAAGAAGCAAATCCAGGCAGAGTTCATGTGGCGTCTATTCATGCTGGTGTCGATGGCATAGGAGATTTTCAAAGCGTTGACGCCGAATACACCTTGGATTTTACCAATCCGGATGGTTTGTATATAGGCACTTGGTTTGGCACTAACGATGGCGGTTTTGTAGGTAATCCGAGAGGCCCTGTGAGCAGAGTGATGAACGGCGGAAACATCTTTCAGAGCCCGGGTCAGTGGTCTTCAATGACCAGTACTTTACTTACAGAAAACAACCTTAAAGTTAATATTCAAACAGCGCTCAATTATTACCCCAGTACTAAAGGAGCGTTTTTGCACGTCGAGGTAGACAAACTAGACCAATCGTTAAGTAACGAACTCGGAATTGTTGCTTACTTACTGGAAGATTCTCTTGTCGGCGATCAAAAAATGTCTGACAACACCCACAATCATAACTATGTGCACCGAGACATTCACCGAAAGAACTTAAATAACATGCCCTTTGGTCGTCAATTAACTGCGGCTGATCTGATAAATGGAAAATACTACGTCAACTATAGTTTTGTAGTTCCAAATCAGCTTGACGGTAATTTCAATGCTGCGAACATGCACGTCTTAGTATATGTTTATGACATGACTACCTTAGAAATTTACCAAGTCGTCAAACAGAAAATTGAATAATGGCACTGCGTCAACAACTTATTCAAAAACTAGAGCAAAGGCTTTCGCCGCAGCAAATTCAACTCATGAAGTTGTTGCAGGTGCCTACTATGGAACTCGACCAACGCATCAAGCAAGAATTGG
>CAYPVA010000315.1:1619-2125 GCA_964414045.1 uncultured Lishizhenia sp.
ATCGACGACGACGATTTTGACAATCAAGACGATTACGACGCCGATGACTCAGACTCAGACAACGATTTTGACATTTCCGATTACCTAGACGACGACGTAGCAGATTACAAAACACAAGCCAATAACCAATCAAAAGACGACGAAGAGCGCGTTATTCCGCTTTCTGGTGAACAAACCTTTCAGGAAAGGCTTACAGAGCAGTTACACTTGCTTTATCTCGATGAAAAACAATTTATTATTGCCGATTTAATCATTGGCAATTTAGACGAATCGGGCTATCTCAACAGAGAAATTGAAGCGATTGTCGATGATTTAGCCTTCTCAATGAATATCGAAGCTACTGAAAAAGAAGTGGCTGAGGTTTTAGCTTTGGTTCAGGAATTAGAACCATCAGGCGTTGGAGCAAGAAATCTACAAGAATGCTTATTGCTGCAGCTTAAGCGCAAACAAGACGGTGACATTGTGCGTTTTACTGCGCTTAAAATAGTAGAAAAGTACTTCGAGGA
>CAYPVA010000316.1:0-2101 GCA_964414045.1 uncultured Lishizhenia sp.
TTGGCCTGTGACCTCGTATTAGCCAAAGAGAGTGCTTCATTTATTCAAGCATTTTCTAAAATTGGTCTCATTCCAGACTCAGGAGGGACCTTCTTTTTACCAAGACTTGTAGGTGCCCAGAAAGCATTGGCTCTCATGATGACAGGTGAAAAAGTAATGGCTACTGACGCCGAGAAAATGAACATGATTTACAAAGCTGTTGCGGACAACGACTTTGACAGTTTCATTGGGCAATTGGCGCAACAATTGGCAAAAATGCCTACTAAAGCGCTAGGCCTTACGAAAAAAGCGGTAGATGCAGGCTTTAACCAAGACCTAACGACTCAGTTAGATCTCGAAGAAAAATTACAAACACAAGCTGGGCAGACCCATGACTTCAAAGAGGGTGTACAAGCCTTTCTTGAAAAAAGAAGCCCTGAATTTAAAGGAAACTAAGATGAAAGGTCAAATTGGCGTAATTGGAGCAGGTACCATGGGTGCAGGCATTGCACAAGTAGCTGCACAAGCCGGACACAAGGTTGTATTATCGGACACAAACTCCGAACAACTCCTTAAAGCAGAAAAACAAATCAATACGAGCCTAGACAAACTCGTAGAAAAGGGAAAAATTACCGAAGCTTTTGCACAAGAAGTAAAGGCAAACTTGAGTTATTCAATTCACTTGTACGAGCACCAAGATGCAACCCTGGTAATTGAAGCCATTATTGAAAATCTTGCTGTCAAGCACGAGTTATTCAAACAACTTGAGCAAATTGTTTCGCCGAACTGTGTTTTAGCAAGTAATACTTCTTCGCTCTCCATTGCATCGATAGGTGCTTGTTTGCATAATTCTAGCCGGTTTTTAGGCATCCACTTCTTTAACCCAGCTACACTTATGCCACTTGTAGAAGTGATTCCGGGTGTGGCCACAAAGGCCCATGTAACCGACTTTGTTGAAGAGCTCATTACTCATTGGAACAAAACTGTTGTTGTTTGCAAAGATACGCCCGGATTTATTGTAAACAGAGTTGCGCGGCCGTTTTATGGCGAAGCACTGCGCATCTACGAAGAAGGAATTGCTGATTTTGCAACCATTGATTGGGCCATGACACAAATTGGTGGTTTCAAAATGGGGCCCTTCACCCTCATGGACTACATTGGAAACGACATCAATTATACGGTGACCGAAACCGTTTTTGCGGCTTTTTATTTTGATCCACGCTTCAAGCCTTCATTTACTCAAAAACGACACATGGAAGCCGGATTTCTCGGACGCAAGTCTGGACGTGGTTTTTATGACTACGGTGAAAATGCACCAGCCCCACAAGCGACCGAAAACACAATCCTAGGACAATCTATTTTTGAACGCATCATCGTTTTGCTCATCAATGAGGCTGTTGATGCCGTTTTCATGCAGGTAGCTAGCCCGCAGGCTGTTGACCTCGCCATGACCAAAGGCGTAAATTACCCCAAGGGCCTACTGGCTTGGGCCGATGAATTTGGGCCAGCTTGGGTCTTGGAAAAACTCGAAAATCTATTCGCAGAATATGGTGAAGATCGCTACAGACCAAATCCTTTACTACGTAAAGTTGTCCGAGAAGGAAGTAAATTTATTTCGTAACTTTGCACTCTAATAAAATCAACTAATGGCATATTTGTTTACATCTGAGTCCGTTTCAGAAGGACACCCAGACAAAGTTTCGGATCAAATTTCCGATGCGCTCATCGATAACTTTATGGCTTTTGACCCTACTTCTAAAGTAGCCTGTGAAACCCTTGTTACTACAGGGCAGGTTGTTTTGGCAGGTGAGGTGAAGTCTACAGTTTATCTAGATGTTCAGAAAATTGCACGTGAAACCATTCGTCAGATTGGCTACACGAAATCTGAATATATGTTTGATGCCAATTCTTGCGGTATTCTATCTGCCATTCACGAGCAATCTTCAGACATCAATCAAGGTGTAGAGCGTCAGAACCCAGAAGACCAAGGTGCTGGTGACCAAGGTATGATGTTTGGTTATGCCACTAAAGAAACCGCTAACTACATGCCGTTAGCGCTTGATTTGGCACACAAAATCTTAGAGGAAATGTCTTTGATTCGCAACAACGAAGCAGCGCTCAT
>CAYPVA010000317.1:0-2099 GCA_964414045.1 uncultured Lishizhenia sp.
TTTATGTTTTCCCTGACTGCTCTGCCTATTTTGGCAAAACCATCAACGGCAAGACGATCTCCAACTCAGATGAACTTTGTATGTATCTCCTAGAAGATGCTTTGGTAGCTTGTGTAGGTGGTGCCGCATTTGGAGACCCAAATTGTTTTCGCATTAGTTATGCGGCTTCTGAAGAAACCCTTCAAAAAGCCGTAGATCGCATTGCTGCAGCACTTGCTAAACTCAACTAACATGACGCTCAAGGCGCTTTTTGATTCATTCATCGATAAACGGGTTCTCGTACTGGGCGACGTCATGACAGACGCCTATTTGCATGGCACTGTCAATCGCATGAGCCCCGAAGCGCCAGTACCTGTTGTGGATTACCAATTCGAAGAGCAGCGCATTGGTGGCGCAGGCAATGTTGCGCTTAATCTTCAGGCCTTGGGTGCAACCCCGCTTATTGCAAGTATCATTGGTCAAGATCAAGCGGGTGAACAACTACTGCAATTATTCAAGGAAGCGCAACTCAACACCGAGGCCATTCTGTGCTCTTCAAGCCGTAAAACAACCATCAAAACGAGGGTGCTGTCTAACAGTAAACAATTATTGCGCATAGACACTGAAGATCAACACGATTTAAATGCGCAAGAAACACAAGATTTAAAAACCGCAATTTTACAACTATTAGAAAATGGTGTAGACGGCATTATCTTAGAAGATTACAACAAAGGCGTTCTTACCTCTGAAATGATCCACTGGATCATTCAAGAAGCCAATGAAAGAAACATACCCACCGCTGTTGATCCCAAAAAGAAGAACTTTTTAAGCTACCAACACTGCACGCTTTTCAAACCGAATTTAAAAGAACTGAAAGAAGGCCTAGGACTAAGCTTTGATTACACAAAAAGTCCAGCAGCACTAGACAACGCCCTTGTTGAACTTCAAAAACAGCTTCACAACCAATTTTCATTTGTAACCTTGTCTGAGCATGGCGTTCAGCTTTTTGATGGCCAAACGCACCACAAACAAACAGCACATTTGCGCAATATTGCTGATGTGTCAGGGGCGGGTGACACAGTCATTGCCACAGCAAGCCTATGCCTTATTTGTGGGGCTAAACCCCAACTAATAGCAGCAATTGCCAACTTGGCGGGTGGCCTGGTCTGCGAAAGCCCTGGTGTGGTCAGTATAAACAAACAACTTTTACTTGAAGAGGCGCTTCAAAAACTATCTTAACTATGTCTGAAAAAGTAGTCAAACCCTATGATTCTGGGAAAACAAAAAAAGAAGAAGTTGCACAAATGTTTAATAACATTTCAGCGAACTACGATTTTCTGAACCACTTTTTATCTTTAGGCATAGACCATCTTTGGCGTAAAAAAGCCGTCAAACAACTGCAGGCTAAAGCGCCAAAAGTCATCCTAGACTTAGCAACCGGAACCGGGGATTTTGCCATTGCCAGCTTGAAGCTCAAGCCTACCAAAATTATTGGCATGGATATTTCCTCCGGAATGCTTGAAGTCGGGAAAACAAAAATGAAAAAAAGAGCCTTTGATCACATCATAGAGATGCAACTCGGTGATTCTGAAAACATGCCCTTTGAAACCGAAACTTTTGACGCCATTACTGTAGGTTTTGGAGTTAGGAATTTTGAAAACCTTGAAAAAGGTTTGTCTGAAATGCTACGCGTACTCAAACCAGGAGGTACTGCAGTGGTGCTCGAATTTTCCAAACCAAAAGCCTTCCCTATCAAACAACTCTTCGCGTTTTATTCTAAAGTCATGATACCGCTATTTGGCAAGTACATTTCAAAAGATGAAAGAGCGTATACTTATTTGCCAGAAAGCGTCGCCGTTTTTCCAGAAGGTGCGGCATTTGTAGCTGTGATGAACAAGGTTGGTTTTGAGTCTAAAAAAACCATCAGGCTCAGTGGTGGCATTGCCAGTATTTATGTTGGACAAAAACCAGAAGCACAATAAAACCAAACATTTTACGTTAGTTGCGCATGCGTTTAACAGCCCTGTTTTTTCTTTTCTTCTCATTTGGATTGTTCGGACAATCACAAAAGCAACAGCGCTATAAAAACTTCGACAAACGCTACATTCACTTTGGCTTTA
>CAYPVA010000318.1:0-2094 GCA_964414045.1 uncultured Lishizhenia sp.
GATTCACTAAAGTTCCGGGGCAAAAAGAGGTATCAGTTAGTAAATTGGAAGTGATAAGCGGGGTAACAATTACTGGAACTGTTTGTGGAGCTCCGGGACACTGATAGCCTGTAATAACTACATGATAAATAGCTGTGTCAACGGATGTTCCAGAGTTTGTGAGGTTTTGACCAATATTCACACCACTACCAGGGTTTTCTCCAACTATGGTAGCAGGAGCCTGTACAGTCCAGGCAAATGACATATTTGGCAGGTTACTACTTAAATCAATATCTGTTTGGTCTCCACTGCAGATACTCTGCTGTGTTGGATCAATTTGAACATTGGCAATTGGCAATACATTGATTTCTATTTCAACAGGGTTGACACTCGTACAACCAACACTGGCATTAATGGTAATTGTACCTGTAGTGTTTGTAGTATTTGTTAGAACCATCGGAGCAATAGTTGCCGTATTCACTCCTGAACCTGTAGTAAGTGTAAAACCTTGAACATCGACTGCACTTTCCAACGTCCATGTGACTGTATAACCAGGTACCGTTGAGGTGAGTAGAATTGGTAAAAAGGGTGTACCTGAGCAAATGTCTTGGGTAAGTGGGATTGCATTCACACTACCAACAGGATTAATGACAACTGTTTGCATGACAGAATCCATCCCGCATCCATTTCCCGTGTACATCCACATATGATAGGTCCCTGGCTGCGTAAATTCAAGTACAAGGCTATCAGAACCGTTAGTCCAAGAAGCAAAATTGTAGTTACCACCGACAAACCCGTTAGAGGAACCCAGATTTCCGTAAGTCACGTTGTATCCGGTCAGCTCTTGTATTTTCCAATAATGCCCATAATTGCCGCTGCAAGTGTTGCCATCAATCATCTGACCACTTTGACTGGTGTTACTGAAAGAGACTGGTTCATTTTGACAAATAGGAGAAGCAGGACTGTAAGTGAATGCTGCATCAGAAGGTGCGGAGATGACAATTGGCCCTACGGTAGCGAATGTGGCACCACATACATTTTGTGCAATGATTGTTGCGCTAAAAGCATTCTCAATCAGTAGGGGGCCAACAGGGTAAGATTGCCCACAAGAACTTGTTGTAAATACATGTGAAATAGTGGTGTCATTTGTAGTACTGAAGTTGACTACAGGCGAGTTATCCGTAAATGACACTGTATAATTTGTTCCGGGAATATTATTAGACAAAACATCAATTTCATATGGAAAAGGTAGGCAAGTATTTTGCCCTGACCCAGAGACATTTATAACAGGTGCTGCGCCATTAAAAACCAAATATTGTTTGATAGATTGACAGCCATTTGCAGAAGTAATTGTATGTGTAACTGTAAATGCACCGAGAGGAAAAGTATGAGCAAGTTGTCCTCCTACAATGGCAAGTTGTGTTTGGGAGGTACTTCCGTCTCCCCAATTAAAGGTTTGGGTTGTGTTCGGATAAATAGGTGTATTAAATATAAAATTGGTTGAAGTCGCACCTGCTGACGTACATTTTTTGAAAATCGTCTGCCCTGCAAGGATTTGTGTTCCGAACCCATTGCCCGAACTTGCCAGCGTAATTTGAGAGCCCGGAACTGCTTGAACAATAACATTTAGTGTAGCCGTAGACTGCAATCCATTTGGATTGCTGACTGTCAATGAAACGGTCTGTCCGACGCTAGAGTTATTATAGGTAACGGCATGAGGCCCAGGATTATTAGCAGTAGCTGGGCTTCCATTTCCAAAATTCCAATTGTAACTAGTCCCGGTTACCGTTCCTGTTGAACTACTCGCAAAATTGATTTGTTGCCCCTGACAAATCGTAATTGTTCCATTCACAGCAGCCGGTATACTGTTGATACTAGCGACAGGCGTTTGGGCGAAAATAGGCATCTTGTAAATCAATATACCCCAAATGAGTATAATTCTATATAATTTCTTTTCCTTCATATCAATAATTATCACCTAGTTTGGTAACGTGCCCTTGTTTTTTAATTAATGTTTGAGTCTCTTCAGCAATAAATTCTAGTTGCCAAATGTAAACACCGTCTTGAACAAAGACCATAGAACGCGCTTTGTTATCATTTCCAGGATTCTTTTTT
>CAYPVA010000319.1:0-2086 GCA_964414045.1 uncultured Lishizhenia sp.
TACCGATAAAATCAAGCAACTTGAAGCATTGGGCGGCAACGCAAGTACCGAACAATTTGCTGAAATCATCAACCGACGTGCGCGCATCGAAAAAATAGCCATCAAAGATGCCAAATTGCGCACCTTCATTACCCAAGACGACTCTCGCGATGACCTCGTCGCGCATGTCTATGACATCACATACGGCTCTGTGCGCCGTGGCACCGACAACCTCATCGTCATTGACGACAGCATTGTACGTGGTACCACCTTGCGCCAAAGTATATTGCGCATCCTCGACCGACTCGGCCCGAAGAAAATCGTGGTGGTTTCCTCCGCACCACAAATCCGTTTCCCAGATTGTTATGGCATCGACATGGCCAAAATGGGAGACTTCATCGCTTTCGAAGCAGCCATTGCCCTCTTGCGCGAGCGCGGTCAAGAACAAGTCATTCAAGATGTCTACAAAGCTGCCCTAGAGCAAGTTCAGCTACCAAAAGAGCAAGTGAAAAATGTGGTCAAGGACATCTACGCCTCGTTCACAGACCAAGAAATATCGGCCAAAATTGCCCAAATGCTCACACCAAAAGGCATGCAAGCCGAGGTTGAAATCATTTACCAAAGCGTTGAAAACCTACACATTGCCTGTCCGGGTCATACCGGTGACTGGTATTTTACAGGCAACTACCCTACCCCTGGCGGAAACAAGGTTGTGAACCGCGCGTTTATCAACTGGATGGAAAAACGCAACGAGCGCGCTTATTAAGCAAGTAATTTTGTTGGAAGTTGGACGCGCAATTGATCTAATTGTGATAAGATTTCTCTCTGAAGTAGCACTTGGTTCTCCATCAAATGATTGACGGCCAAACCCAAATCATTGACATTTGATATTTCTTTGGCAAAGCCCAAATCTAAAAATTGCTGGGCCTCCGGAAATTTTTGGTGGCGCGGGCCAAACATAACCGGCAAACCGTATGCTAAAGGCTCCAAAATGTTGTGCAAGCTTCCACTAAAACCTCCACCTACAACAGCCGCACTTCCGTATTGATATACCGTACTCAGGTGCCCAATGGTATCGAGAATCATGATGCGCGCGTCTTTATTGAAAGTATCGGGGTTCTTTTCTAATTGCGTATAAAACAACGCTGCTGGGAAGCGCTCTTTGAGTTGATCGAGATGCGCCCGCGATAAATCATGTGGTGCAATAAGTATTTTGAATGATTTTTGCGTGTCTCTTAGGATCATTTGGAAAAGTAGTTCCTCTTCTTGTGGCCAACTACTGCCAAAAATCAAGAGTGGGCTTGCTTCACAAAAACGCTCGATGTTTAAATTTTTTGAAGCATTTTGGCTGGTTTCCAAAACCCTATTCCAACGTAAATCGCCTAAAACTTCTATTTTTTGGGCCGCGATTCCCACACCACAGAGCAGCGCTTGGGTTGCCTTGTTTTGTACACCGAAATATGAAACGCGCTGAAGGGCCTTTCTAAAAAACCCACCATACCACCGAAAATAAACTTGCGAAGGACGCAAAATGGTATTGACAGCAAAAATCTCGAGCCTAGCCACTTGCGCAGCGCGCAATAAATTGGGCCAAAATTCATATTTCAACAAGTACAGCCGATCCGCAGCAACGGCTTGCACCAAACGTTTCATTTGGTCATGAGTATCTGCCGGCAAATAAAAAACAGCAGTTGGCACAAACCCACGCTTGTGATAGTACTGCATGCCTGAAGGCGAATAAAAACTCACAAAAATTTCAAGCGCCGGGTTGCTTTTTTTACAGGCCTCCATGAGCGGAAGCGCCATGTCGTATTCACCCAGTGAAGCACAATGGAACCAATAACGCTGATTCTTGGCTTTTGGGTGTCCCTGTAGCAAACGAAAAGTATCTTTTCTGCCTTTCACCATAAGCTTGGCTTTCGGGTGCCAAAGCGAGGCCAATTTCAAAAGAAGTTGGTAGCCAAGAGTGGAAATTGAATAGAGTAGAATCATGAATGAATATACCACGAAATTAAACAATTATAAAACAAGCCGCTTTGCTAGTTATAATAGAAATCCCGGGGTTCGGAAGAATAAAAAGGGATGTACCAGCCTACTCGGAAACCTG
>CAYPVA010000320.1:0-2083 GCA_964414045.1 uncultured Lishizhenia sp.
GCCCGGCATGCCCATGTAGCGGCGCGATGCAACATCGGTGACTGCGTTGGCTCCGGTGGTGAAGCCAGAACCCACGATGAAGTCATAGAAGTGACGAGTGTCGTAGTTGTAGTTCGCGCTCGGTCGCAGGTGAACTTCGAATGCGCGCGAATTAGTGTTTGCCGCGCCGTTCGGGTTCGACAAACGAACCGCTCGAATAGCGGCCTGCCACTGAGCCAGCGATGGTTGCGCACCAACATAGGTGAGGTTCAGAACACCGTTAGATGACGATGCTGTCTGAATCGTGCCGTATGCCGCTGAGTCGACATTGGTGAAGCTCAGGCTGTCGCCTGAGGCGTAGGTTGAGTTGCTCTGCTGAGTTACCGTGACTCGAACGCCAACAAGTCCAGAACCACCGCGGTCATAAATAACCGCTGCCGGAGCAATTACGTTGGGTGCTCCACCGAAGTTGTTCAGTGTGCCAAGAGCAATTGCTGGCTGAAGTGCGAGGGTTGTCGAAATTGTTGCGCTAGCCGCGGCCATCACGTTGCCTGCACGGTCGGTGATGCCGGTCGGTTGCAGCTGCGCGCTGAGTTCGCCATTGATAGCTGCGGCGTTAGCCAAGTTCAAGTTGTAGTTGCTAGTGCTGTTGGTAACCAGCGATTTTGTCCAGGTGCCTGAAGCGCCGGCAGCGCCTGAGAGCACGAGGTTGTTCGCCACGACTCCGGTGACCGGTTCGCTAAAGATCGCCGAGATCGATGGGCTGGTCGTGGTTGAAGAGTTGGCCGCAAAGTTGAATGTCTGCAGCGTCGGAGCCGTCTTATCGATTGTGACAGTAACCGATTGACTGCCGTTACCGGCATACCCAGACGCATCCGTAACGTTCGCGGCATCGAGCGTGGCAATTAGTGTGCCTTCAATCGCGGATGTGTTTTCAACTCGCAGAGTCCATGGGCCAGCACCTGAACCGCTAAGTGTTCGAGTCCATGTTCCCGAGGTGCCCGAGGTGCCCGAGATAACGACATCCGACGCTACGAAATTGCTGACGGCAATCGAGAAATTGAAAACAAAGTCAACCGCAGTCTGGTTGGTGTAACCCGTGGTGGTTGTCGAGGTGGTCATCGAGTCGATTCCAGGGCCGCCAATGTGGGTGATGGTAATCGAACCGGCGCCTGCGTTTGCCGCCTGGGTGTGTGCGACCGAGCTGAAGTAGCTGGCATTCGTGTATGACGAACCGCCACCACCACCACCACCGTCGCTGCAGCAAGAGTCGGTGTCGCCACCGCCACCGCCACCGCCGAAGTAGCCTCCACCGCCACCGCCACCGCCGGCGACGCCACCGCCCGAACCACCGGTTCCACCTTGGAACTGCGAACCTGCCGAACCCCATGAGCCGCTCGCGTAAGGTGCACCACCGTTGCCGCCAGCCGACTGTGTTCCAGCGGTTCCGGCAGCTGCCTGGCCTGCACCACCGTTGACAGCGGTAAGGCCGCCACCGCCACCGCCAGAGCCACCAGCCCAGCCACCGGCTCCACCACCGCCACCTGCGATTGCGATTCGAGTGCCATCGGCCAATCGAATATCGGTGGCACCTCCACCAGAACCCTCATCGCCGTGAGCTCCACCGGCGTTACCGCCACCGTTGTAACCGCCAACCGCGTTTGAGCCCTGCGCACCGGCTCCGCCAACAACGAGCGTGTAGGTGGATCCTCCGGTAACCGTCATGGTTGCTGAAACGCGGCCGCCGTAACCGCCAGCCTTGCCACCCTGCGCACCGTTGAGCACGACGGTTGCCGTGGTTACGCCTGTCGGTGCGGTCCAGGTTTGAGTGCCACCGGTATAAGTAAATGTCTTCGTGCAGTTAGGTGCAGAGTAGGTCCAGCCGGTCGGGCAGGCAGCCGCTTGGGCCGGCGACGATTCAAAGAGTGCCCCGGCAAAAGACAACGCAAAAACAAGCGCGGCCGCGAGCCAGGCGCTTACTGCTTTGCGTGAGATTGCGAACATTCATTCCCTAGAAGTCGGCGAGCTCAAAAGAGAACTCCTCCAAGTCTAGAAAAAGGGGACTGAACTAGTAATAGTGATTCCACTTTTTGCGCGGATTGTG
>CAYPVA010000321.1:0-2075 GCA_964414045.1 uncultured Lishizhenia sp.
GGACTCGTTTGGATGCACAAAAGCCATTCAATCGCCGGACACCATCGTGGTTTACGGTTTGCCCAAAGTAGCAATACAACAGGGCGGTTTGTGTTTGAAAGACTCGGTAGAATTGCGTGCTGAGACCACTCCAAACTCACCCTCCCTGGCCAACGTAACATGGCTCATAGAGGGAAAGCAGTTCGTTGGAATAACCCTTAAAGCTCAATTCACAAAAAAGAACCCCCTCGTGAGAGTTTGGGCCCAAAGCAAAGAAGGTTGTATAGATAGTTTTAATCGCAACCTCAGGCTTTTCGGTGGCGCGATAGCGGTGAAACCCCACGATTCCGTGGTTTGTTTGGGCAGCAGTTGGCAAGGAGAAGCCTCTTTTATTTCCGATACCACAGTATCCAAACAGGGCTGGTATTTAGACCATTCATTCCAAACGAATGCCTTGCGCTTCCAATTTACGCCTCCCGGACCCAAGATTTACCAACTGCAATACAAAACAACGGATGTTTTAGGCTGTCAGGATTCGTTGAAAATACCACTCCAAGTTTTGGTTGGAGATACTGTAATACCCCCGGCACCGCTTTGGAGAATGGTGAGCGTTACAGGCGATTTCAGTCACGAATTGGTTTGGGGCAAACACAGCGATTACGATTTTAAACGATACAAGGTTTGGGTTGACCGTGGATTGGGATACCAGTCGCTTTTGGATAAGTCATTACTAACTGATACCATCGCCAATGTAACGAATGCTAACAGTTTGGTTCGCAGCGATTGTTACAAGGTATCGATGGAAAATTTATGTGGGTTTACCCAAAATTTGGCTGATTTGAAACCCCATTGTACCATCGAATTGAAAGGCAAGCCCCTGGTCAATGCTTCTCAACTCAATTGGTCTCCCTACGTGGGTTGGCCTGTGGAATATTATACCATTTACCGACAAAAAAATGCCGTGGTGTGGGATTCGATAGGACGGGTTGACGGATCAATATTGTCCTTCACTGATACAAACATCATTTGTTATACAAACCATGTTTATCGCGTCAAAGCCAGGGAAATCAATGGTTTTGAAGAATTTAGTTTCAGCGACACTTGCCACGTTAAACCCATTTACCTCAATACTGTGAACCCACCAACCATGCGCAGAGCCACGGTGGTCGATGATGATTACGTGCGGGTAGATTGGGAAAAGCCATCGACCAACAGATTTCCGTTGGTGAATTACGTGGTTAGAGGAGAACAAATGGAAACGCCCCAGGGGAATCCTTCGGCAGCCTCTGTCTGGAAAATCCCAGCAACAACTGATTCCCTTGTCCTAAAACACAATCAAGTCAACGTAGACAGTTGGAGCTATCGGTATAAAGTCCTCGGAATTGATGCCTGTGGTGACAGTTCTATATGGACCCTATTTGCACAATCCATCGTGTTAAAAACAACATTGAACAAAGATTTCAACCCCGAACTGCAATGGAATAACTACCAAAAATGGCCCGATGGGGTGAAAGAATATTGGGTGGAAAGAAACATGGGCGACGGATTCAAAGTAATCGCAGTGCTTCAGCCGAATGAAACGACCTATTTGGATGCCATGAGCAGCCTAAATTGTATTTCTCTACTTGAGTATCGAATTACCGCCATCCGCAATCAACCCGTGCCATCAGATAGTGTTTGGATGCATTTATCGGCAAGCAACGTCAGCCGCCCCACCACCGTATCCAAAATCTATGTACCCAACGCGTTTACACCCAATAGCAATCGACTCTATGAAACATTCCAACCCGAAGGGATTTATATTGCCAACTACACCCTCAAAATTTTCAATATTTGGGGAGAGGCTTTATACAGCGAGCAAGGATGTTCACCAAAATGGGGTGGCAATTATATAGGCAAACAAGCACCCCAAGGGGTTTATGCCTATCTAATTATTGCCAAAGGCGTCGACGGAAAAATGTACTATTTACATGGCGACGTTACCCTATTGCGTTGATGCCTGTCGATCTAAACCCAGCTGCGATTGAGAATCAATAAGGCGATTTGCGATTTTCCTTAAAATCCCCACTGCGTTTTTGCGATTTTCCGTTTTTCAT
>CAYPVA010000322.1:0-2050 GCA_964414045.1 uncultured Lishizhenia sp.
TTTCATCTACTTCGTCAATAACTACTTTTTTAATATGCTTGAGTTGTAATGAACCACTTGCAGCGAGGTCATGAATTCGCCCCGGAGTGCCCACTAATATATCCAAGCCCTGTAAAACCATTGCAGCTTGTGTATTCATGTTGGCACCTCCATACACGCCGCCTACAGCAATATTCATGTATGGCGTCAGTTTTTCTACCTCACTAACTACCTGCACGACCAGTTCTCGGGTAGGGACAATGATCAAAATTTGTGGATGCGGCTCTTTTGAAAACTTCCACATGCATAGGCAAGGTAATAGGTAGGCCAAGGTTTTACCCGTACCTGTTTGTGCAATCCCAATTGTGTCCTTTCCAGACATCATGACATTGAAACCAGCAGCCTGTATGGTGGTCGGTGTGTGGTAGCCAAGCTCATCCAAGGCAGACCAAAGTGGTTTCTTCAAATTCAAGTCACGAAAAGTCATGGGCAATAATTTGCTGCAAAGCTACGGAGATTATAAGGATAGTTGATAAAGAATACTTATTGAACCATATCAATTTAAAACGATCATCTTCATCTCAGAATTGCGAGAGTGGATTATTTTTGTGCCAAATTCTTACAGTAATGACCAACATTGACGATTTTGATTACGAATTACCCGATGTGCAAATTGCCCGTTACCCAGTAAGTCCGCGTCATAATAGCAAATTGCTTGTATACAAGGAGGGTGGCATCACTGATGATCGTTATTTTCAGTTACCTAACCATTTACCGGCAGATTCTTTGTTGATTATCAATAATAGCAAGGTGATTGAGGCCAGGTTGCATTTTAAAAAGGCCACAGGTGGGCAACTTGAGATTTTTTGTTTGGAGCATGGCGATCAATACGCTGACGTAACATCTGCGATGCAGCAAAAAGGAAGCGTGGAGTGGATTTGTCAGGTTGGGGGTGCCAAAAAATGGAAAACTGGGGCTGTTGAATTGGCATTCGACTACAATGGAACAACACATGTGCTTTCAGCACAGCAACGCGAACGCTTAGACGCTGGATTTAAAATCCTTTTCCGTTGGAGTGCGCCTGAACTTTGTTTTGCCGAAATTCTGCACTTAGCTGGAAAAATCCCGTTACCGCCTTATTTGAATAGAGCATCCGAAGAGAGTGACAAGCAAAATTACCAAACGGTTTATGCCAAAGAAGATGGTTCGGTAGCGGCACCTACTGCTGGTTTGCACCTGACGCAAGAATTATTTGCAGCACTGCGCGAAAAGCAAATTGAAACAACAACACTTACCTTGCATGTTGGCGCCGGTACGTTCAAACCTGTTAAAACTCAAACTGCAGAGGAACACGATATGCATGCAGAATTTATCGAAATTCGAAAAGACTTGCTCACCGTTTTGTTGCAAAAACCTGAACAGACCAGAATAGCTGTTGGGACAACCTCTTTGCGCACCCTTGAAAGTTTGTACTGGATGGGGGTTAAACTCCTTGAAGACCCCAATTTAACGCTCAAACACCTACAACTCACACAATGGGAAGCCTACACTTTGGCACAAGATTATTCATTTACAGACGCCATTCAAGCCCTCTTGAAACAATTTGAGAAAGAAAACTGCGACCAATTGCTCAGCAAAACAAGTCTTATGATCAAGCCAGGGTATCGCATCCGTAGTGTGGCAGCAATTTTAACTAACTTTCATCAGCCGAAATCTACGCTATTGCTATTGATTCATGCTTTTGTGGGTAAAGATTGGAAGCGTATCTACGAACACGCACTTGCCAATGCGTACCGATTCTTGAGCTATGGAGATGGGAGTCTGTTGTGGTTGAAAAAACCCCAAACCGAATAGGGATGGGGCTTTTGCTTTTCTTGTGACCCCGGAGGGATTCTAACCCCCAACCGCTGGAGCCGAAATCCAGTGCGCTATACAGTTGCGCCACGGAGCCGTAGGTATCCGGGGTGTAACTGAAATCCTAAAATAGGACAGTTGCGCCACGGAGCCAATAATATAATTTGGATTTAAAATCCGAATTGTTGCAAAAATAGAAGAAATAAGGGTTGGATTC
>CAYPVA010000323.1:0-2048 GCA_964414045.1 uncultured Lishizhenia sp.
GAACTCCCTTTGATCCATTAAAAGCAACCTCCCCCTTGAACAATCCGGGCGATTATACCGAAGCGAATGCTTGGCAGTATTTCTGGACCCCCGCCCAGTACGACCTGAATGGCATCATTCATTTGCTTGGAGGTCAAGCGCAATTCGAACATAAGCTTCAGGAATTTTTTAGCACAACGGCTCAAAATCCGAATAAATTTTTAGGACAAGAAGCCATGATCGGGCAATACGCACACGGGAATGAGCCAAGTCATCATATCATTTACTTATATGCTTTTACGGATCAATTTATGCAAGGTCAAAAGTATATTCATCAGGTCATTCAAGATTTTCATAACAATACGCCTAACGGCATGATCGGTAATGATGACTGCGGGCAAATGAGCGCATGGTACATTTTAACAACTTTGGGTTTTTATCCAGTCAACCCTGCTAATGGAACATTCATTTTTGGTGCGCCACAAGTTAGAAAAGCAATGCTATTACTTCCTCAAAAACAATCATTTAAAATAAAAGCCAAGAATTTTTCGAAGGTCAATATTTTTCAGGATGAAGTGGTCTTGAATGGCCAAAAACGAACACAAAATGCGATACGCTATTCGGAAATTATGCAGGGTGGAACATTGCAGTTTCAAATGGTTCCGTCTGATTATAAACGAGATAAATAAATACCCATGATAAAAAACAGGTTACTTCTGCTCCTATTGCTTGTGTCAAATTTCTTGCATGGGCAATTGCTCAAAAATCAAAAAAAGCAAGGCGAAATCATTTACCACGTTTGTCAGCGTAGTTTTTATGACAGCAATGGCGATAGCCATGGTGACCTCAACGGACTGCGCCAAAAATTACCCTACCTTCAGGATTTAGGCGTGACCTCAATTTTACTGTTTCCGCTCTATGAAGCCGATTGTTACCACAATTATTTTGCAAATAATTTCGAACAAATTGACCCCGAGTTTGGAACCATGCAGGATTACCTTGATTTGGTCAATGACGTGCACCAACGCGGGATGAAAATCTACCTTGACATGGAAACGCAATACGTCACCTCAGAACACTTGTGGTGGAAAGATGCCGTAGGTAATCTGAACTCGTCATACAGTGATTTTATCTTGTTTGAAGACGATGCACACATGACGCCGGCTACAATGGTTTTTGATTTGCGAATTCTCAATGGTTATGATGGTAAAGTCATTACAGCAACCACGGTTAATTTAAAAAGTAAAAAGGTTCTCGATTACAATATTCAATTGTTTTCCTATTTCATGGATCCAAATAAAGATGGCAAATTCGAAGATGGAGTCGATGGCTTTCGCCTGGATCATGCGATGGATCACTTGGATGGAAAACCAACACTTACCGATTTATTTGCGACATTTTGGAAGCCATTAATTCAGTCTCTAAAAGAAATCAATCCACAAATAATAATCGTTGCCGAACAAGCCAATTGGTCCGATTACGGTTTCGAGTATTTCGAGAAAGCAGGAGTGGACCGCATGTTCGGTTTTGGTTTGCAACAGGCTATTTTATCTTTCGATAAGGAGCAAATTATCAAGAATGCTGAAATCATCTTCAACAAAACGCCTCAGGGTAAAGAGCAAATCATCTTCATTGAAAACCACGACATCGATCGCTTTGCATCGATAGAAACCAATTTTGAGCAGCAAAAAACGGCAGCGGCAATGATGTTGCTCATGGGTGGTGTACCTTCAATCTATTATGGTCAAGAATTGGGGATGCAAGGCAAAGTTTATTCTTTTGGAAATACAGACGGCAATGATATCGGTCGCAGAGAAGCATTTGAATGGTACGCCAGTGGGGAAGGAGAAGGCATGTCTTTTTGGTACAAAAATTCTGGTCCGTGGTGGAAAAGCGCCAATTCAAAACCCAATGATGGCATATCTTTGGAGGAAGAAAGCACGGACCCACTATCATTGTATAATTTCTATAAAAAGATGATCCAACTTAGAAATAGTCATTTAGCTTTATCTTTAGGAACCTACCAAAACGCACCCAACAGCAACCAATCTGTACTTAGCTTTTACCGT
>CAYPVA010000324.1:0-2046 GCA_964414045.1 uncultured Lishizhenia sp.
AGCATTGCGAGCAAACATCCGAATCGAATCTGGGCAGAGCTTAGCTCGGGATTCTGGGCCTTCTTCACAATCTTTGCGCGGCTTGGATCTCGGCGATTGGCTCGCCGTCACGCAACCCTCTCACTGCGCGATCTTGACTCGCTCCGAGCCACCGGTCAGCAGGTTCGTCAGCAGAGATTGAACGATGCCGTACGAGAGGATCTGGCCGTTTTTGGCCAGCAAGATTTAGGTGCCGAGGCTGCTCCGCTGTTGCAAGAGGGTGCAATCGATCAGGATCGCGACTCGACGACCCAAAAATCCCTCGTCGCCAGTGGTGGCCTCTGGTGGGCGGTCGCCTTGGTTGCTCTCAGCTTTGCGTTTTGGCCAACCAAGCCGGCCGCGGTAGGTGGCGGGCTTCTTCCACTGTCGGCAGATTGGTACACGCTCTTCACGCATGCTGGAGCAAGTTATCAGAATCTTGGCCTCGGCTTTTTTGGCCCAAGCGACCCATTCAACTGGGTGCTGCTGGCAATCGGCAGCATTACTCCTTGGCAGCCAAGCCTCGCTCTAGCCATTCTGCTGTTGCTCGCCAAATCGCTCGCGTTCATCGGCGCCTGGCGTGCTCTGTCACTCGTGACCAGCAAGGGCTGGCTTCGAAACGTTGGCGCACTTATGTATGCGCTTTGGCCAGCATTCAACGTGGTGGCTGCCGAGGGCCGCATTGCAACCCTCGTCGCAGTGATAGCACTGCCTTGGTTCACGCTGGCAGTGGCCCGGGCCGCAGGCATGGGCAAGAACGCACCGCGACGCTCGGCGGCACGCACCTGGTCGTGGATCGGCGTTGCGGGTTTGCTGCTTATGGTGATCGGGGCGAGTGCGCCATCAACACTCCCGCTCTTGCTACTTGCACTTGCCGTAGTGCTTTTCTCGCGTCTGCGACGTTTTGGCTACTTGTTCTGGTTGCCACTGCCGGTTGCAGCCGCGCTGGCTCCGCTGATTTGGTTCGACTCAGTGAACCTGCTTCAACCAGCCGCCGCCCTTGCCGACCCAGGATTACCGCAGCCGAGCCCGATTCAGCAGTTCTGGGAGTTGCTGCTCGGTGGCGGAACACTCGATGAGTCAGTTCTTTGGGGTGCTGGTGAATACGCCATTTGGTTGACTATCCCGGTTCTGTTGCTCTCGGCGATTGCGCTACTCAGCCGTCGTTTCGTATTCGCCAGCACACTGTGGCTCCTGGTGATCGCTTCACTCGTGGCGGCTTGGATCGTCGAGCGACTCGACTTCGCTGCCATTGGGGTGGGCGGTTCGTCGCTGGCCGACCGAGTCAATGGTTCTCCCTATGCACTGCTTTCGCTAGCCGCAATGGGCCTGATTTCGCTAGCCGTGTTCACCCTCGATCAAATGTCGGCGAAGGTGCCCCTGCGCGTTTTCGCGGCTTTGAGCATCCTGGTCACGGTGGCGCCATCAGCCGCGATGTTCGTCGCGACCACACCGAAAGTTCAATTCGCCGATGAGCGCGTTGTGCCTTCAATTGTTGCCGCAGAAACCGCTAGAGGCAGCCAGCTGAAGACTCTGGTCCTCGCTGCGGCATTCGACGGTGGTTCAACCGCTGACGAGCGCGTCAGCAAACTAACGGCCGAAATCGTTTCGGGCGATGGCGTGCAACTGGATGATGTGAGCACCGCATACCGCTTCGCTTTGGCAGACCTCGCCGCCGAACGCAAGGAATACGAAACCGTCGGACAATTGGTTGCCGACCTGGCCGCGGCAAACGGAACCAGCGTGACGGTTGCTTTGCGGGATGCCGGCATCGGCTACATCTTGTTGCCAGAAACAAAGTCGGTTGCCGCACGTTCGCTTGCGATTGCGCTCGACGGCAGCGAAGATCTCGAGCCAGTGGGTTTGACTGACTATGGTCGCCTGTGGCGAGTTTCGCATCCGAATGAGGCCCTGAGCGTTGCGCCAAAAGAGACGCCATCGCCTTGGTCGATTACCAAAGGCGTGCAGCTGGCTGTGATTATCGGCTTTATCCTGCTGGCAATTCCGGGGCGTTCAAGCGCTACGAGT
>CAYPVA010000325.1:0-2037 GCA_964414045.1 uncultured Lishizhenia sp.
TTACCACTGCAACTTCAATTTCATTGACGTCGCTATTCATGCGGGCCATTAAGTCTCCTTTTTTTTCTTTGCTGTGATAGGCGAGTGGCAAGCGCAGTGCTTTTTCAAAAAGCGCCCCTCTCACATCTCGCACAACAGACATTCGCAATTTAGATTGGGTCCAGACGGCGCCATAGCGAAATACATTTTTCAAAAGAAAGGCTAAAAACACACTTACACAAACAAACAGTAGAGCCCCTTTTGGATCGGTTTTAACCAAGAGTTGCATCTGGTAATTGTAGGTGTCTTTTATAAAATTGACCAAACCAACGAGCCCCCCTGTCAATTTTGGCTCTGATAATATTGGCATTTCGGAGCCCGATTTAAAAATCAGTTGTAAAACGGGAACAAATAATACCAGCGACAACAAATTGAATACAACAAAGAGAAAATTATAGAGAATAGTTAACCACGCTAGGGTTTTGTACTTAAATGTGTAGCGGTATATTTCTTTGTAGTAAGAAGCCATTGATACAAAGATACATTTTTGTTTAGATGCATTCCTTCACAGCAAGTATTCTTACCTTTGCAATATGAGTTCAATACGCCAACAAAAAATTGAAGCAGTTATTCAAGCTGAATTAGCAGGGTTTTTTCAAAGAAATGCAGCAGAAATATGCTTAGGCGCTATGGTTTCAGTGACAGTGGTGCGCATTACTTCTGATCTCAGTTTGGCAAGAATTTACTTAAGTATTTTTGCGGGCCCAGACAAGCAGGTGGTACTCGAACATGTCCAGGCCAATCGTGGAAAGATCCGTTTAGAAGTAGGTAAAAGACTCAAAAACCTGCGTAAAATACCCGATTTGGTTTTTCATATCGACGACTCTTTAGATTACGCACATCGAATTGACGAACTTTTAAAAAAGTAAGTCATTAAAACCGCGATTTACATAGCAAATAGGTATTTGTTTAGCCGAACTAAGCGCTCAATTGTAACTTTAATTTCTCGCATTTCAATAATTGGCATTGCCGTATGCACGGCTGCTATGGTTATTTTACTGTCGGCGTTTAACGGCATTGAGCACATGATCTCCAAACTTTACACGTCTTTTGACGCGCCCATTACCATTCAACACAAAGCAAGAAAAACTTTTTTTCTTAGTCAATTAGACCAAAAAGCGTTGAAACAGATAAAGGGTGTGTATGGTATTAGTCGCGAATTAGAAGAATTAGTTGTCTTGCGAAAGGGCCAACGCTGGATAAACGCAACAATGCATGCAGTAGATGCTACTTTTGTGCAGCAAGCAAATGTTGAGACTCACCTTATCAACCATGTAGGTGAGCCTTATTTGAACCAAGAAAACTTCGTTTTTTTAGGGGTAGATCTTTTTTCCAAACTTAAATTAGGGCTTGGTTCGTCCCAAAATGACATCCAACTTTATGCACCAAAACGCGGTTTAAAAATGCGTTTCGGCAAGTCACCATTTCACATACGCACCATTGAAGTTGCCGGCGCTATAAACTACAATCAAGAATTAAATGGCAGTGCTTTGCTCTGGAACTACGATGCGGCCGCGGCGCTTTTTGATCAACAAGGAGCTGCAACCAGACTCAATGTTTACGTCCACCCAAAAACCGACCTTGATCAATTGTGTGCAGCAATTCAAGCAAAAGTAGGTTCTTCCTTTGCAGTGCGAACACAAGTTCAGAAAAACGAACTTATCTATAAAACAAGTCGTTCAGAGCGCTTGGTTGTGTTTGTGATTTTACTATTTGTGTTTGTCTTGTCTTCTTTTAATTTGATTGCTACACTTACGATGCTCATTTACGAAAAGCAAAGCAACTTTCAGATTTTAAAAGCGATGGGCATGACGCGACAAAATAGATTTAGAATCTTCTTTTTTGAGGGCTTGTTATTGTCGGTAATTGGAATTGGTTTGGGTCTTTTATTTGGCTTACTGATTTGTTGGTTGCAGCAATATTTTGGTTGGTTGATTGTCCCCGGAGCAAACGTCCCTTTTCCTATTGTTTTTAAAGCAACAGACTTTGTAAGCATTC
>CAYPVA010000326.1:0-2035 GCA_964414045.1 uncultured Lishizhenia sp.
AGCTAGTTTTTCTATCTTACAGCACTATATTGACAATCTTGCCGTGAACAACGATAACCTTTTTAGGTGTTTTACCTTCGAGCCATTTTTGCGTTTCTGGTTTGGCTAATATGACTTGCTGCACTTCATCGATACTTAGGGAAAGTTCTAGAGTGGCTTTAAAGCGCATTTTACCATTAAAAGAGACCGGGTAGTCAAATGTAGACTCTTGCAAATAGCTCGGGTCAAAAATTGGATACGCGGCAGTAAAAATACCCTCAGAAGCTGGGTTTAATTGCGACCAAATTTCTTCGCAAATATGAGGTGCATAAGGCGCCATCAAAATGGTGAGCTGCTCTAGGATATGACGGTTGTTACATTTTTGTTCTGTGAGCTCATTGACGCAGATCATGAAGCTTGAAACACCGGTGTTAAATGAAAAACGCTCGAGGTCGTCGGTGAGTTTTTTGATTGTTTTATGTAAGGTCTTGAGGGCAGCAGGACTTGGTTGAGCGTCAGAAACCTCAAAGGTTCCGTTGAGATGAAACAAGCGCCAATACTTCTTTAAAAAGCCATGGACACCGGTTATCCCTTTGGTATCCCAGGGTTTACTTTGCTCTAAAGGGCCCAAGAACATTTCGTACATACGCAAGGTGTCTGCACCATATTTTTCACAGAGGTCATCTGGCGTAACTACATTATACCAGCGCTTTGACATTTTATCAACCTCGCGCTTCACAATGACCTTCCCTGCGGCATTGGTGACAAATTCTTGAGTAGCATATTGTGGTTGCCACGCTTTAAGTGCATCTTGCTGAATGCTGTCGTCATCGTTGAGTAGATCGATGAGTATGCGAACCTCCCTAAAACCCTCTTGGTTTTCTGGCAGCATGTCTACTGAGTACATTTTTTGATCTGGACCCACATATGCAATTGCAGATTTACCCAAGATCATGCCTTGGTTAATGAGTTTAGCGAAAGGCTCATCAAACTGAATAAAACCGAGATCGTAAAGTGCTTTCGTCCAAAAACGCGCATAAAGCAAGTGGCCTGTGGCGTGTTCCGAACCGCCAATGTAAAGATCTACTTGATTCCAGTAGGCCAATTTCTGAGGGTCAGCAAAAGCCATTTCATTGTGCGGATCCATATAGCGCAAGAAATACCAAGAGCTTCCGGCCCAACCGGGCATGGTGTTGTATTCCATGCGCTCACCTAATTGACAAGACCACGCTTCCTTTGCGGCTCTGGCCAAAGGTGGTTCGCCGTCTTCGGTTGGTAAATAGGCGTCGATGTCTGGAAGTGTAACTGGCAAATGGGCATCGGCAACTAAATGAGGTAAGCCATCTTGATAATAAACAGGAAATGGCTCGCCCCAATAGCGCTGGCGAGAAAACACGGCATCGCGCAAACGGTAGTTGGTTTTGCCTTGGCCGATTCCTTTAGCTTCTATCGCTGCGATGGCTTTTTCCATTGCTTCTTTGCAAGAAAGTCCATTTAAAAAATCGGAATGCGCGATAACAGCGTCTTTTTCGCTATAAGCTGCCTCTGAAATATCTATATCGGCAAAAATTGATGGAATTGGTAAGTTAAAATGCTTGGCAAAATCGTAGTCGCGTTGGTCTCCGCATGGTACCGCCATAACTGCGCCTGTGCCGTAAGAAGCCAAAACGTAGTCGCCGATCCAAATAGGAATTTGTGCGCCTGTGAAAGGGTGTAAGGCATAGGCGCCCGTAAAGGTTCCTGAAATATTTTTGACATCTGCTTGACGGTCGCGTTCGGTCTTGAGTGCCGCTTGTTGCTGATAGGCCTTGACGTCAGCCCGCTGCTCTTCCGAACAAATTTGATCAACAAATGGATGCTCAGGAGCTAGAACCATAAAGCTGACGCCGAAAATAGTGTCAGGACGGGTCGTAAAAACTTCAATTTGTAAAGTGGAGTTTTGAACAGTAAACTGAACACTTGCGCCTTTGGATTTGCCAATCCAGTTGCGCTGTTGTTCTTTAAGTGCGTCGGTCCAGTCGATGCGCTCTAGGCCTTCGAGTAAACGCTCTGCGTA
>CAYPVA010000327.1:0-2034 GCA_964414045.1 uncultured Lishizhenia sp.
AAAACTCTATACGCTAGGTTTATTTTTCTTTTTATTAGTTCAATTGTCCTTTGCTCAATTTGTGCAAATAGGCACAACTACGGCAACTCAGAGTTATTTATACGGCCCTTATTACAGAAGCTCAACTGCCTCTGTCTTCAATTATTCTAAGTATGCCTATATCTATTCTGCTACAGAACTTGCAGGTATTCCTCCAGGGTCCATGATTACCATGATCGAATGGCAAAAGCAATCTGGAACAATAACGGCGCCGAATACTTTTGAAATTTTATTGGCCAATAACTCAGCGACTTCGCTTACAACAGGAACTACTTGGGGTGCGGTTACTGCGGGGGCAACATCAGTTTATCTGAACACAAACCAAGGGTTCATGGCAGCCGCTCCTGGTTGGGAGTCTTTTACTTTGACTACTCCATTTATTTATACTGGAGGTACACTTCAGGTAATGACTGACCATGTGTATGCCGGAGTTGCAAGCGCGGCTAACAATTTTTATCGTGAAGCAGCCGTTGGGATGGCAATAGGTTGGGCATCAAATCTGGCCGGTTCAACAGCCACATTGCTTACCACTACATACGGAAATAATCGCCCAAACATCAAAATTCATTATGTTCCTGGAACTGCTTGTACTGGAACAGTTGTTGCGGGTACAGCAAATGCCTCAGTATCCGCTGTTTGCCCTAGCGTCCCTTTTAATTTATCTCTTACTGGCAACACCCTTGCTTCAGGGATTACATACCAATGGCAATCTGCACCGAGTGCAACGGGTCCTTGGACTAATATTGCCGGAGCTACAAATAGTAGCTACCAAGCATCACAAACTGTAGATACATGGTATCAGTGTGTTGTTACATGTACTGCTTCAAGTTCAACTTCTACTTCAACTGTTGTCGGGGTTACTACCAATTCATTTGTGAATTGTTATTGTACTAGTTCTTCCACATCTGCTTTGGATGAAGAGATCCTTAATGTCACTTTAAATACATTAAACAACACCTCGACATGCGGTGTTGCAGCTCCTGGTCCTGGCTCGGTAACAGGGATGTATTCTAATTTCACCACTACGGTTGCACCTCCTGTTCTTGCGCCAGGAGTCATTTATCCATTCTCAGTACAAATTGGTACTTGTAATGGAAATTATAATAACTGGACTAAAGCTTGGATTGACTTCAACCAAAATGGCATATTTACTGATCCGGGAGAAGAAGTCTATTCATCCACAGTAGCAATACAAGGTCCGCATTTAGAAATAGGTACTATTTCTGTTCCTAGTAATGCGCTGCAAGGAATCACGCGCATGAGGGTCGTGAATGTTGAAACATCAGCTGCTACAGGTGTAAATCCATGTGGTACATACACTTGGGGTGAAACCGAAGATTACTTCGTAAATATAATTGCACCGCCTACTTGTCCTCAACCAACTGCGCTTAGTTTAGTTTCTTCAAGTTTAAATGATGCTGTCATTGATTGGACACCTGGTGGAACTGAAACACAATGGCAAGTTGAATACGGACCTCAAGGATTTACTCCCGGAACAGGTACACTCGTTTATACAACAGCCCACCCATTCACAATCGGCTCCTTGACTCCTTACAGTTTTTACCAAGCAAGAGTTCGTGCGGTTTGTACACCTGGAGATTCATCTTATTGGTCACCATTAATTTCTTGGAATACTTATAATCAAGGTCAATATATTCAATGGGACAACACTTGCCCAACGGGTGGTTTTGTAGATATCTCTACAACAGGAACTAATGCAAACCTCATGGATGAAACTGAGCTTGGTATTACTTTACCGTTCCCAATGCTTTATCAAGGTATCTTGGTTACTAACATGACTATTGGGAATAACGGAGGGGTTGTCCTTGGCACAACAACGGCTCAAGTTGCATATACAATGCCAGCATCAGGCAATGGTTTATATCCGTTTATTCAAGATTTAGGTTCTTCAATTGCTCCTAATGGGGTGTTCTATCAACAAGTCGGAACTTCACCAAATAGCAAGTTTATTGTTCAGTGGAATAACGTAGCACA
>CAYPVA010000328.1:0-464 GCA_964414045.1 uncultured Lishizhenia sp.
CACGGTCGCTGAGGTGGCTCCAACGGCAACCTCACTGATGGTGACGCTGGGCGCCCCAGGCGCGGTTGTTGCGGTTCAAATTTTAGCCGTGAACGAGATAGGCCTAAGCGCTCCAAGCTCTGCGATAACCGTCGTAGTTCCATTCCAGAAGGCTGATGCACCACAGAACGTGACCGCAGTGGTCAACACCACAGCCAACCGTGTCGACCTATCGTGGGCGGCTCCTTCAGACACCAAGGGCGGAACTGTTTCGGGATACACCATTCAGATCTCGACCAACGCCGGTGTTTCATGGATCAACTACACCTCGGCGAACGCCAGTGTGACCACCGTTGGTCTGCCTATGCCTGCCAAGGGCGTGACCTACCAGTACCGCCTGGCGGCGGTAACCCAGGGCGGAGTTGGCGCATACTCGTCACCTGTTTCGATCACGCGAGCTGTCACAGCACCGAGTGCACCAACAA
>CAYPVA010000328.1:474-1033 GCA_964414045.1 uncultured Lishizhenia sp.
GGTTGGAACGCACCGAGCGACAACGGTGGTTCGGTAATCACGGGTTACACCGTTGAGCAGCTGGTCGCAGGAACCTGGACTCAGGTCGGTTCTGTAGCTGGCAACGTAACCAGCTTCACCGGTTCGGCCGCTAACCCGGGGCAGTCGCTTCAGTTCCGTGTCTATGCTGTCAACGCGATTGGCACCAGTCCGGCAAGCAGCGTGTTCTCGATCTCGACCCCGTTGCTCAAGCCAGCTGCTCCAACCGGGGCGACGCTGACTGAAACAACCGGAGCGACGACCTTGACTGTCGCTTGGACCGCTCCAACCGACCTTGGTGGCGCGAGTGCACCGACTCGATACGCGGTCGAGGTTTCGTCAAACGGCGGAACCACCTGGTCGACCTACTCGGCCGCACCAACCGCCACTAGCTATGTGCTCAACAAGCCGGGCAAGGGTCTGACCTACACGGTTCGCGTTCGCACCGTGACCGGTTATGGTCTGTCGGATCCGTCGAACTCTGTGACCTACTCGGTCGCAGCGACCGCACCTTCAGCCCCGTATGGCGTTCGCGTTTCGT
>CAYPVA010000328.1:1043-2032 GCA_964414045.1 uncultured Lishizhenia sp.
CGCGTCTCGTTCGGCACCGATGGCAACCCAGTCTTTGCTTGGTATGCGCCGACCGACCGTGGCGGTCTCGTCTTGACTGGTTACTCGGTTGAGCTTGGCACTTCGGCTGCCGGAACCACCACTCCGGCTTGGTCGACTCCAATCGCGGTTGCCGGCAATGTTCTGAATGTCGTTGGCACTCGCGGCGCTCCGGGCAGTTACCACTTCGTTCGTGTCACTGCGATCAACGCAATCGGCTCATCACCAGTTTCTGCAGTGGGTGCTCTCATGGTGCCGTTGTTGAAGCCAAGCGCACCTCAGCAGTTGACTGCGGTTCAGGCAACCGCTGGCTCGACCAGCGTGACCTTGTCATGGCAAACTCCAGCAAATTTGGGTGGTGCAACAGCCGTTTCGTACTACCTGATCGACCGAAGCCTTGATGGCGGTGCAACCTGGACTCAGGTCACCTCGTCATCAGCCACCCGCGTTGTGATTGGTGGTCCGGCAAAGGGCACCAGCGCACAGTATCGCGTCACCCCTCGAACCGGCTACGGCAACGGCGACTCGGCGATTTCGAACCTGGTCACCTCGGCTGCGACGGTTCCATCGAACCCTAACGCTTTGAGCGCAACCTTGAGCACAGACGGCAGCAACAAGGTCACCCTCTCTTGGATGCCACCTAGCGATGCCGGAGGCGTTGCCCTAACCGGCTATCGTGTCGAGCGCAATGAGGTTTCGAGCACCGGCTGGTCAGTGATCGGCACCACCGATGCCAACACTCGCACCCTGCAGGTTCCGTTCTCGGCAGCGGGCTCGTACGTTGGCTACCGCGTGTTTGCAATCAACCAAATCGGAGTCTCAACTCAGGCGTATGCGATCTCGATTCGTATGCCGTTTGCGGCTCCAGCGGCTAGCGGCACTCCGGTAGTCACCACCGCGGTTAACTCGACCACAACCGCACCTCGCATCCTGGTCACCTGGACTGCGAGCAGCAACTTCGGTGGCGCCGG
>CAYPVA010000329.1:0-2017 GCA_964414045.1 uncultured Lishizhenia sp.
TATTCCTTCTCCTCTACTTTTTTGCGGCCACAATCCCTCTTTTTAGTCAAGTACCTATCCATTTTCTGATTACAAGTGATCAACAGATAAATATTTCTGAGCCTATGTGTGAGGAGATGATCAAAGAGACTTCGCGACTTTTTGAACTATCACTGAAACGTACTAAAAAAGGATTAAAAAAAGGACTTGAAATTACGTTAACACAAGAAGCGCAATTAGAAGCCTTCAGGAATACGGCCAAAAACCCTCGGTATGATATGCCATTATATAATCTTGGCAGTAATTTGGTTCGAGTGTTTGGTATGAATTCTCCATCCCAAATATATTTGAGCACCAATAAAATTTCTCTTGCCGCACTTGGCCCAGCCTCTGTTGAAATTTCATTATCGAATATTACGGTTAGTCCGAGTGAAACATCTATGGATGTACTTGTTAAAAATCCAGCTATAAATACAGCGTCTGTTCGCACACATCTCAGCATAGCAACAGGTATTCTGTTGCAAGATTTAGAAGGCCAACCTGAAGCACGTTGGTATTTTTTCTGGAATGCATTTTTCGAGCATACGAAAATCAATAATTGGTTAAAATCAAATATCACCAACGTTAATCCAGCAGTAATAAGTCCTGAGAAAAGTTTAGAGCTACTCCAAGCGGCGATTAAAAATTCCAAATTCCTCAGTAAGACTTACCTCAAGCAAGCAAGAATAGATGCTCAACGAATTTTAAACGAGGTACCCTACCCCATTCCGTTTGATCAGATTCAATGTATTTTAATTAGTCAAGATGAGTCAAAGATTTGGTTCAAGACTTTAGTTACTGAAACTTCAAGTTGGAATCAAGAAAGTTATTCCACAGAGAAAGAATGGATTTTCTCGAAAAACGACAATAAATGGCTTTTTATTAAAGGAGAAACATTTTTGAAAAGCATTGAAAACGAAGAAGACAGTATTAATTGGAAAGCAAGCTTTTACCGAAGTGCCTTTGACCATCATCAAACTCCTTGGTCTTACAAAGAAGAGGAATGGACTCAAATCGTCGTTGGAAGAATAGACAAATATGGTTCCATTCAGTTTAAGCATATTATTTCATCGGAAGCTGACCATCAACTTATTGAGCAACATATAAAACCGCGACTTTACAAACTTCTACAACAAGATACTTACACTTATAGCCAATTTTATCAAAGGCAAAGTCCTGAGTACGGTGAATTCTCAGAAGATGATGATAAATTTTATATCACAACAGATTTCTTAATTTCCAACCCAGAAAAAACAGCATTTATCTATCCTGTACTGCTTCATCACAAAGAAGAGCAAGACCGAGACTATAACTACACCAATGAAGATTTCAAGTTTTATGTTTTACTGAAAAACAGCGATGGATCATTTACATTGAATGATTGGCACTATTTCAAAAACCTACCTTATAAAAATTACTACTCCCTTACTAATTGCGTTGAAAGCCATTTAAATAACATCAGTGAATATATCGCGGGACAGGAAATCATCTATGACACCAATTTCTGGAGCAATTACGTTTTCAAATCTGGTGTGCGCGGATATGAGTACCTTATTCCTGTAGTGGCTTCTAACGAAACTATCAGCATCAGCTATGCTGAATTTGAAGCGCAAGTTGCAGATTGCATTCATTTACTTACTGAATTTGATTTAGTCGATCTATACCCACATCAACTGCTACAAATCATCCGTTGCTACAACACTATTAATCAAATGAATGCCAATATCCCCGCAAATGGCTTTAAACTCAAATCTATTTGTAACGACTTCAATTTTCAAGGACGCCTTAACCGAATTCAAGAGCATCAAGATTCTTACTATCCTAATTTAGGTGTAAGTTGGAAAACGAATTTAAGTCCAAACTGTTATTATTTGATCAAATAAAAGAGGAGCTAGTACGCGAAAGGAATCCATTCCGGGTTCCTTTTTTTTTGATAATCAAGCAATAAAAAGCTGAATATTTTTCAAACGGTCTTGGTTTATAAAAATATATAGTTATC
>CAYPVA010000330.1:0-2014 GCA_964414045.1 uncultured Lishizhenia sp.
CCGAGAATTCTCTGATAGCCTCTATCGTTTTGCTTTAAAGAACGTCAGAGACACCGATCTTGCTCAAGATTTCGTTCAAGATGCTTTTGAAAGGCTTTGGTTGCGCATTGACACCGTAGATTACCAGCGTGTGAAATCGTATTTATTTCGCACGGTTGTCAACCTACAAATAGATCGCAGCCGCAGAAGTAACCTTCAACAACAGCATCTCAATTCATTACCTGATCCCGTTCAGAGTCCAGGTGTGGCCCATGATGTCCAACAAGTCATTGACGAAGGCGTTGCAAGACTCAACGAAATTCAGCGAACGGTTCTCACCTTGCGCGATTTTGAGGGTTACAGCTATCAGGAAATTGCTGAAATAACTGATTTATCCGTAGACCAAGTGAAGGTCTATATTTTCAGGGCACGTAGATTTTTAAAACAATATATTGGGAACATGGAGGTACTAATATGAATTTAACAGAAGAACAACTTGCTACCTTGGTTTTGGCCTTCCATGAAGGTGTACTCACTACTGAGCAACAAGCCCAGCTAGATGCCTATATTGCCGTTTACCCTGATTTTCAGTCTGAACTCCATGACGTCATTTACCTTACACCAGAACAACAAAAATATCCAGGCCCGTCTTTACTCAGAATTGAGCCAGAAAATATTACTTCTTATGCTTCAGAGGAGGGACACCCTTATGAGAAGTTAGCAATTGGGCAAGTTGAAAATATTTTAACGAACTCGGAAGAAAAAATAGCAGCATCGTTACGAAACGATCCTATTTATGGGGAAATAAAGGATCAAATTCAGCGTACGGTTTTAAAACCCGATTTTGAAATTACATTCCCACGAACTGAGCAACTCCTTAAGGAAATTCCAGTACGCAAGCTCAACTTTAAAATGTTCTATTACGCGGCAAGTTCAGCTGCAGCATTGATTTTCGCATTTTTCATTTATAATCAACAAAGCTCATCTTACCCAACAACGACGTTGGCTCACAAAAATAATTTAAAGAAAAGCACGGATAAAAAAATGAATCTTGAGCGAGCAAATCACCAAGATTTAAATTTGGTGCAGCAAGCTGCTATTGAATCAAATAATGATGCTCACCAAGCTCCAAAACAAAGTATGACAACGCTTGGTCAAATTCACGAAGGTCCTCTACCAACGGAATCAGATGAAAACTCCAATGAAAATGTTGCAACTATTGACTTTGCAATTGTAGATCCAATTGAATACGCAAATCCAAACCCCAACACTCAGTATCAAAACCAAGTATTTTCACAGCCAACACAAAATCAAGGGGCACCTATTTCTAAAGCATTTACCAAAGAGCCTGTAACCGTGAAAACCTTCTTGCTACAAAAAACCAACGAGCGTTTATTCGGGACAGCTGCACCAAGCACAGATTTGCGCTACGAAACTATGGCTCGCTATGCCAGTGAAACAATTGGTTTGCCAGTGAAATATGCAGTAGAAGAAGGTTCTCAACGCGACAAAATTGTATTTCAATTAGGCCCTATTAGTATTGAGCGTAGCCGCGTGAAAAAATAATTGTAACAAAAAATAAACAAGCTCGTCTTAGCTACAAAATCAAAGAAAAATGAAAATTAAATTACTTGCTACATTTTTATTTGCTGGTTTCGCTGTATTCGCCCAGCAAAATGAAACAAAGAAAATTGTCAAGATTCAAGGCAATGACACCACAATTATCATGATCAACGGTCGCATCGATCAAATGGATTCCATGCTTACCGAAGAGATGAAGAATATCTATATCAATGATTCTACAATTCTAGAATCGCGTATTGTAGATGTTCGAATTGATACAACTATTTTACGCTCTTCGGAAAATGACGCAGATACCACGCAAATCAGAATCGGCAATATGAAAATTGTTATTCTTGATTCCAAAGACCTCAAAGACCTTGATCAATTAAAGGGGCTTGAGGGTGCCAACGGAAAAGGACAAAGAAAAATCATCATTGATGAAAGAGTCATTATAGAGGATGACCAAGACCGT
>CAYPVA010000331.1:0-1986 GCA_964414045.1 uncultured Lishizhenia sp.
TGAACCGGTTGCGGTGGTGACCAAAAGGTCGTGTGCTCCAGGAGCAAGGGCAGTTGGAACCGTAACCTCAATACCCGAAGCAGTCTTGACGGTGGTGGTCGCAGTCGAACCGATCTTGATCGAGGTCACTGCAGCCATGTTGCGGCCATCCAAAACAAGCGCGCCACCAGGCTTGAAACCAGCCTGCGGAACAGCAATCGGAGCAACCAGTGGAACATTGGTTGGCAACGTTGGTGTGACCTGTTGCTGCTGAGCGTTATTGTTCTGAACCTGCTGTTGTGCACTCGAGGTAGCGATCGCGGCCGAAAGAGCACTGACTGCGTAGTAAGGGCTCTCCATGTCTTCGAAAGCCACGAAGTACTTGTAGGAGGTGTTTGCCGACCATGAGGTGTAAGGCTGGTTTGGTCCCGTTGGCATGAACATCATGTTGTTAGATGCAGCCGTGTACGAAGTGGCGTTTGACGAAATCATGCCGTTGCTACGCAAGGTGTACGACTGAACGATTACAGCGCTTGGGTTGTACATACCCATAGACGGGGTGTACTGCCCACAGGTTGCAAGGGTAGTCTCACAGGCCAACACGCGGATGGTGTCCCAGGTTCCACCAACAGGAATTGTTGGAAGCGCACCCCACTCAACCGTTACCGAAGTGCTACCAGCAGTGACCGTCGGGGCCGCAGGCGCAGTTACGGCTCGTGAACACTTATCGATCACGCTGGTTGACGTGCCGGCGATTACCGCGCTCAAGACAGGGGTAAAAGTTTGACCGACAGTCAAGCTGCCGCTATCGACGCTCGCCCAAGCACTCAGGCGCGCTACAGACCAGCCCGAGGATGGCATCGTGAAAGTGATGGTGTTTCCGCTGGTTGATCGCGTGATTGACGACATGCTTCCGTATACGGTGCCGTCGCCGTTCAGGTAGCTAACTACGTTTCCGGTTCCCGAATTAGAGACGTTAACCGTGATCTGAGTGTTATCGGTAACACCATTTTCTCCACGGTAAACGCAGAAATCCGAGTTCAAATTCAAGTTACTGTCGGTCGCGTTTACGGTGTGTGATGCGGTTGCGTTTGTCTTTGCAAAGTAAAACGAAGCGCTGTTGTCACTGCCCTGTGAGGTGCGAATCGTCAGTGGGATGTCGCTGCCCGAACGCACGAGACTGTAGCTAATGACGAAGCGAATTTGATCGCCCGCAGACATCGACGCGTCACCAAGGTTGAAGCTCATGTTCATGCGAAGTCCGCTGTAGTTGCCAGCCGACAGTCCAATGCCTACGGTCTTGCTGATGGTGTTGGTCTGGCTAGAAGTCATGGCACAGCTGTTGCCATATGACCAAGTTGAACTGCCCGCAGGAAGACTGCTCCAGTCAGAACAACTTGATGACAAGTAAGACACCGTGCTGTTGTCGGTGAGATTGGTGTAGGTGCCTGTCACCTTCAACTGGTCGCCTGCTTGAATCGCCACCTGGTTGGCGTTCTCTGCCAAATTCGCATAGCTGTAAATGTTTTGCATGCGCTCGTCAGAACCAACCGTTGCAGTCGCCGTTAGCGAACTTGAGGATACTGAGTTGTTAGTGCGGGTGACAGAAAGGTAAGACACTTCCGGAGTGGTCACGGATGTTCCAGCTGCCGTGGCTGGCGCAATTGCCGTCAAAGCAGCGCTAGCGACCACGACTGCTGCAAAACCAGCTAGGTTCTGCTTGATCTTTGAAATGAGCATTTTTCCCCTAAGAGAAGGTAGTTTGACTGCCAGCTAAACGTAGCGGCGAGTTCAAATTTACGCGATTGCCCTAGGAGTCAAGCTAGCAATGTGGGGTTAACCCTGCGCTAGCCCGAAGGCCGGCCCGCTCGCAGTCTTACGTACTAGCCCTGAACCTCAGCCGAGACACGGTTGACCTTGTCGCCGCTAGGAGCGCCGAGAACAACGGTGGTCTTGATTCCAGGTATCTGAGCCTTGAAGGTTCCACAAACCTTGTTTGCAGCGGCA
>CAYPVA010000332.1:0-1975 GCA_964414045.1 uncultured Lishizhenia sp.
AAACGTGTAGGCATCAAGAGAGGAGCCTATCATTTTTACAGACCTTTTCAAAACTCAACAGAGCAAGCCAATAATTTTATAGCGAATGTGCGTCTCAACGAGCAAGATTTTCCTCCCGTACTCGATGTCGAACGCATGTCGCCTTTTGGTGAAGATAACCTCCGCCAGGGTGTACGAAATTGGCTCAAAATCATTGAAAGGCACTATGGCATGAAGCCAATTGTTTATACGGGCCGCCACTTTTATGAACACCATTTAAAAGGGCACATCGATGGTTATCCGTTGTGGGTTGCATCCTACGGAGCGCATCATAAAGTAGAACACCTGCCATGGGCTTTTTATCAATTTTCTGAAAAAATGACGGTCCATGGAATTTCATCCTTTGTTGATGGTAATTTCTTTAAGGGTAGCTTAACTAAACTTCGTAACTTCGGAAGATGAAATTACTCACGCTCATTTTTAGTTTAGGGGTTTTATTTGCGGCCTTTAATTTCATATGGTTTTTCATCGAATTTTTTTTGAAGTCTGTCCGCGGTTTGCGTCCTGCTACACTATTCGAAACTTATTTAGTTAAAGCCATTAAGTACTTCTTTTTAGCCAACGTTACATTCGGATTCTGCATCGAAATCTCGCCCATTGAACCTAGTTATATTTTGGATTGGCAGCGCTTAATGGCGGGTGGGGTCATACTCTTGACCTACTTACTCGGGAAATTCCAAAAACAACAAGAACGGCTTCAGTTTTTTGGAGGTTTCAATATGCCAAAGGTAAATCAGGTCTATTCTTTCCCTTTGGAAATTTCTTTATTGGTACTGGTAACACTTGAATATATTGGATTTTATTTCTTTCCATATTTGTCCGAAAACTTTCTGGCTAAATGGTTCGAGGGTAGTATCAAGAGTCTTGAAAACGCTTTTTTACTCGGATTCATTTTTAAAATTATTGGTTTCTTTTTTCTCATTGGGATGTTCGTCAAGTTGCTCAACACCATCAATGTTGTCCTATCGGGAAAACCTTTGTTCGTAACAATGAGCAGTTTTACACAAGGTCAAGGCCAACAACCTACGACAAATTCAGACGAGCAATTTACAGATTACGAAGAGGTTCCAGACGAGCAACTCAATGAGCCAAAAGACTAACATGGACTTCAGCCTGCCCAAAAAATACAAACTATGTAGCTTAAAGCAAATCGAGGAGCTTTATGCCAAAGGAAATTTGGTCAAAGCTTTTCCAATTCGCATGCAATACCTATTAGACAGCCAGGCGGAAACACAAGCAGCAAAAGAGGAGGCATCATCCGCACCACTTTTTAAAGTCCTTTTTTCTGCACCAAAAAGGAAGTTCAAGCGGGCTCATGACCGCAATTATATCAAACGACTTTTAAGGGAAGTATTGCGCCACCACAAGCATGAACTCGAGCAGCTTTTAACTCAGCAAAACAAAAAACTTATTTTTTCTATAACTTTTGTCGGCACAGAACGTCCTGACTACAAATTTTTGGAACAAAAATTTTTAAAAGCATTTCAACAACTCTTACAAGAACTCAACCCATGAAACTAAGAAACAGCTTGATACTCATATCGTTTTTTTTATTGAGTATTTCTTTTGGAAAGGCCCAATCTAATTCTTTTGAAACGCTCAAAAGTCTCGAAATCATGGATCAAATCTATGAGCACCTCGAGCTCTATTTTGTCGATGAAACTAAAAATGGTCAGTTGGCAAAAACCGGTATTGATGCCATGCTCAAAGAGCTTGATCCCTACACCGTCTATTACCATGAGTCTAACATAGAAGACTATCGCTTAATGACAACTGGCCAATATGGCGGTATTGGTGCGTTAATTCGTCAGATGGGCGATTTCAGCTACATTTCTGAACCCTACGAGGGCAAACCAGCGCAAAAAGCAGGGCTGAAAGCCGGTGACAAAATCATTAGCATCGACGGAAAAAGCATGGAAAAGAAATCTACTGAAGA
>CAYPVA010000333.1:0-1968 GCA_964414045.1 uncultured Lishizhenia sp.
AACTCAATTTTTACACATTTTTTTACAACTAAATTTGACTTGATTTTACGCTTTTTAGGTATAAATTGGTCCAAAAAAGAAAGCAGTTAACCATCTAACTTTAAACTACTTAAATGCAATCACATTCACATCGTGTCGGTATTCGAACCTGCTCCGATTACAGTCCGTTTGGTGTGGAATTGGATGGTAGAACGGTAAGTGGTGGGTATCGGTTTGGGTTTAATGGTATGGAAGGTGATGACGAAGTTAAAGGAGGTGGAAATAGCTACGCTACTGAGTTTAGGCACTTAGATCCGAGGTTGGGAAGGTGGTTGAGTGTAGATGCCCTGGCATTCCAATTTTCATCAATATCTCCTTACAATTTTTGTCTAAACAGCCCTGTATTTTTTATTGATTCTGATGGAAAAGCACCTGGACCACCAAAAAATGTACATTACTACAACATGGTTAAGCAGTCAAATGGTACCTATAAGCCTATTTATTCGCATAGTAATTATGATTTAGTAATTAAAACTACGAATGCAACATTTACGAGCTCATTTTCAGGATCAAAATGGGGATTAATTAAAGGTAATCATGGTAAACAAGATCAAACAACCAATGTTCTTACTTATTGGAATGCAGATGGGGGAATAAAAAGCCAAATTGTTCGTGGAAGCGATTTGGACTCCCAAATCAATGGTCAAAGGACAGAGAATATGGATACTAAGAGTAAAAATGAACAATATCCAGGAAAGCCCAAGCCAAAAATCGGTGAAACTCAAGATTTGGAGCTTCATATAGAAGGAGCATCCGTAAGTGTCGGTGTAGGAGCCTTTGGGGCCGAAGTTGATTTGGTTGGATGGCAATATTACTCTATAAGTTCTGGTCAAGGATGGAAAGAAGAAGGTTCAATTAAAATGCATGATTATGCACTTTTAGATGTTGGTTCAGGGGTGTCACTAAGACCCGGGGTTGGTGTAGAACTATTGTCTATTGGAGGAGGAACATTATCAATTCAGGGAGAATACTTGAAAAAGCATCCAACAACATCTCTAATTAACTTGTTAAATAATAGAAACATTATTACTATTTCTGGAGGATTTGGGTATAAATATACAACGTTTGATATTTTTTCTGATGAAAATGAGCTCATCGCAAAAGGTTCTGTTCACTCACTTACTATAAGCACACCCAGTGTAGGTGGACGTCAAGGAAAAACAAAATTTGAATAACATTAGAAATATGGGCTTTTTGATTCCAATAACAAAATTTGATTTTGTAGTTGATGATAATCCAAATCTACTAATTTCTTCTTTCAAAGAAAAGCTGCTTGGTGAAAGGCAATTTTGCATAGAAACTCTCATTGGGAAAAAAGAGGCGATGTATAATGGAGAATTTGGAAATAATCAAATAAACTTTACGCGTAATATTGACTCAATAATTACATTACCCATTTATCCTACGGCAAGAATAACTTTTTTAATAAAAGAGAATCAAAAAATGATAAAAGTAAGTTGTTCATTTTCTATAATTTCTAGGATTGCTATTTATTTGATTTATGTTCTAATCCTATTTGTTTTTATGTATGAATGGTTTCTATCTAATTCATTTCATTCAAAAATGATATTACTTTTCAAGATGTTTGGATCAATTTTAATACTTAACATAATTGTACTTGGATATCATTTTACAGAGGTAAATAATGTGAAAAAAATCATCTTAGATGTATTAAAATAAACGTAATCTATTGTGTACATTTAATTTCAAACCAAGATGTTAGTTAAAATTTATATTATGTATTTACAACTATTAATTCAATGATTAACACCCCCACCAAACCTTCCCCTTGTGTCGGTATTCGAACCTGCTCGGATTACAGCCCGTTTGGTGTAGAATTGGATGGTAGAACGGTGAGTAATTACGGGTATCGCTTTGGTTACCAGGGTTCTGAGAAAGACAATGAATTTAAGGGGAATGGAAACAGTT
>CAYPVA010000334.1:0-1967 GCA_964414045.1 uncultured Lishizhenia sp.
CACCTGAGGAGTTTCTGCCAACGCCTTGGAAGTTGATGCCGTTGTTTTGAGAAATGGCAAAGAATGAAAGAAATGAGAATAGTATCGTGTATAATTTTTTCATTAGTTTATTCTACTGAATTTGAATGATAAAGCTTGTTTAATGCCGTCTGGGGACGAATAGATAAGTCGAATGAAATAGGTGCCTCCTTGTAAATGGGAGATGTTTATTTCCTTTTCGAGGTAATTGATGTAATAAGTGGCTGGGAAAGTATCAAGAATGCGACCTTGCAGGTCGATCAGATGAAATTCGACAAAACCGGGTTTTGACAATGCTCCTTTAAGTCGAACAAAATCGGAAGCAGGATTAGGAAAAAGACCGAACTCCTCTCCTTCTTCAAATACCCGATTGACTATGCCTGTCACTAATGGTGTGAAGGATTGAATAAATCCAGAACTTAAACTGATCTGATTCGTACTCTGGAAGTAAGCAATAGAAGCAGATTCACCTATGCTGAAGTCGAGCGATTTTGTGGCAGCTCCTCCCACGTTGATGGTGATGGGACTAATGTTTTGCGCCGAGCTACTAAAATAACCCAATAATATTAAAATGGTAAGGAGTCGAAACATCTATCATTGTGCAGAATTTAAATCTACGATTTAAGATAGAAGAAATGAGTGTAAAGATTATTTCAGGAGTCCCAAGTTCAGAAGATGAAACAAAAAAAGGCTTAATTACATGCTTTGAGCTTTTCTAGGTACTCTGATGGGGTGCATCCGTAAAAGCGGTTGAAGGCACGGTAGAAAGAGGTTTTGGATGAAAAACCGGAGTCAAAAGCGATAGCTTCGATGGTTAAATTGTCCAAAGTATTTGAATCAATTTGCGACAGGAAATGGGCTAATCGCATTTCATTTAAATAATCATTGAAACGCTTTTGGTAATAATTATTGATGATGTAAGAAAGGTCACGATTCGGAATTTGTGTCTCGACGGCAACTTGACTTATGCTTAAATTAGGTTGTAAATAAGTTTTTTGCGTATGGAAGTATTGCTCAAGCACCGTAATCTCCTTCGCATAATTTTCCAAAATAAATGGAATTTTTACTGTTTCATTATCTACCAGACTTGAAGGCGTTTCAGTATATTTTACAAAAGGTAAACCCGTTAATACTTGCGGATTAATTAACAAGTAGGTGAATACTACTAAATGCGAAATTGCTAAAATGATATTAGGAATAAGTGTTAATTCCGTACTGGTAAAAAGGTTTTCTTGAGTAAAATATAAGATAATTACGATAAAAAATGCAAATAAAAATCCAGAAGAGGCTAACGTAAAAATACCCAACCAACGGATCACACGTTGTATTTGATCAGAAATGGATTGATTCGAATTAATCCGGTTAAAGGAAATGATAAGCCGCCATTGGAAAATCAAGTAGAGGGTAGCCTGAATTGGTCTAAATAAGTAGAATACACTTTCAGGTAAAAATCCTAATTGTTTTTCGATGCCAAAATTTTTGTCCTGAATCGTCTTCAATACAATCTCTACTTTGTACTCTAGCGGACTTAAGAAAAAAGGCAAATAATTAATTAGAAAAAAGACAAAAGGCAATAAGTGTAGAAAATCAAAAGATTGCCACTTTTTCTCGTTGTATAAAACACTCCTAACGTACAGATAACCTAAAGGCGGCACTAAAAAGGTCAATGGAGCTGCAGTTCTGTACAAATAAGGAAATTGCCTTATCGAACCAGAGAAAACAAATAAGAAAAGTAATACAGCCCAAATTTGGCATAAAATGGAAACAGATAACAAATAATCTGAGTATGATCGAAGGGCATTTTTTTTGAATAGCAAAATATACACGGTGAGTAATCCACAGAGTATACCAGCATTCATAAAATCCAGTAAATCAAACATGCATCAAATGTAGTAATTTCTTTTTCCTTTTTTCGGGAAAAATGCCCATTTTTGCACCATGATTAGAGT
>CAYPVA010000335.1:0-1963 GCA_964414045.1 uncultured Lishizhenia sp.
AATATAATTTCATTTTTCATCGTTCGAAATAAAACCCAAAGCTACCGAACGCACTTTTCATTATTGATGGAAATCTGAGTAAAGTTGAAGTCGAGTAGGGGAATATACAGAAGGATTGACTATTTTAGAAGGGTCTTTCATTTTTGAATTTCACCATTTCTTCATTTGACCAATTTATATGATAAAGCTAGAAAAAAGGACAGCCCAAATTAGCTTAGGCCTTCTATACATTTTGCTGCACTTTACTGCGACTTCTCAAACAAGTACTCCAGAAAGTACTCAGGAGCTTAAAAATTTGTATTCCTTTTCATTGGTAAATGGGCTCAATCAAAGCCATAGTGAACCAATATACGGTGACATCCAAATGGCAAAGGCAACGAGCTTAACTCATGGTTTTAATTTCCATTACACACGTGTATTACATCCTGCTTTTGATTTGAGTGCAGGGCTGGGTTTTGGTATGATGCCCGTTCGATATAAACTTCCAGAAAATTATGACCCTATTGGTTACGGTCCATTGATGGATTATTTCGGTAATTTGAACTATAAAGGTTTTTGGCGTGTTGAATTATTGGCTTCATATCGCAAACAATTATCGGACAATCATTTACTCAGAGCGCAATTGGGCGGTGGATTTGTCCATTACGGAAGTTATAGCTATGGTTCGCAGTCCTATATCAGCTATGATACCATTCAACCAGGCGAGCAAATCTTTGATTTGGACATTTTATTTAATAATCGGATCAAACCCTTTGTTTCATTGGGGGTTGAACTCTCAAAAAATTTGAAGAATCAAGATGTGTTAGGTTTGAAGCTGAGTTATGATCATTCTTTCAATACGGCTTTTGAAGGATCGTACGTCATGAAAAATCAAACGTCTGCCGGGAGCTATATTAATAATGGTCATTTTCTGAATTTGCATTTGACTTATACATTAACAAGAGCCAAGCATCTTCAGACTATCAAAGAACTCCAATTAGACCCTAACATGGGTCGCAAAGGAGCAAGAAAAGCAGCGCGCAAACAGAAAAGGTATATAGATCCCAAAAGTATGTTTTTTAATGTTTCTGGTGGTGCCGGGATAGGTCAAACGCGCGTAATCAATGATCCAAATGGTATTTTTATCAATTATGGATTTGGTAGTTTTTTACCGCGCTTAGCCTTTGAAAAAGGCATCAAAAACCAATTTTATTATGAATTTGGTTTTCATTCTCAGTTATTTTGGGATGTACAAAAGTTTTCATTTGATAAATATGGCGCTAGTGGTAGTAGTGCATTTTACGCATATCAGTTTTCTGGTGGAGGTTTGTATCGTTGGATTCTGCCAAATAATTACAATGTCATCAATGTTCATGCAGGTATGACGGTAGGTTTTCATTTTGAAAATGGAAGTGGTTCAGGAGGAGGTGGCTTTTTTGGAGAAATCAATGGGGTTCCATATGAATTCAATTATACTTCTACTTCTGAAATTCAATCCAACATATTAAGTTCGGTGTATTTGGGTCTTTCCAAGGATTTTCGAATTGTAAATAATTTGTATTTGAGTCTGAGCTACCGCCAACAATTTGGGCTAATTAAAGCATTGCAAACTACTTATGCCTACTCTGGCTTGAACATCCCTTATACAGAAGGCGTTCAAACCAAAATCAACGGAACGAGTAAAGATTTTCAGTTGGGCTTTAAAGTGAAGTTTGGTGGGGAGTGATTCCTTCATTTAAAAGCGTATATTTATACTATTCAATTAATAAACAATAGATTACACTTTTTATGAAAAAAATCATCGCTGGCTTTTTCTTCTTGTTTGCATGCTTTCAAGTTGGTTTTTCGCAAGGTTTCTTCTACTTAAATAATACTTCAGAATGGCGCTATGACGGTAGTTCACAAGATGGTTTGAATGAGTATGATATCTTATACACGGTCTATTTTGATGGTTCTGAAACAATCAATGGGATATCCTATTTCA
>CAYPVA010000336.1:0-1949 GCA_964414045.1 uncultured Lishizhenia sp.
ACCTTAAAGTGGTCCGGATCTATATTGACGGGATTAATTTCAAATCCCGCAGCATAACTCTTTAACAGGGATTTTGGCGATTGAGTAAGAGGTATCATAGATAAAATTGGATATATTCTTTTCTTTTTTTTTCTACAAATATAATACGAAAACAAACTAAAAAACAAAATATTAAAATGTTTTCGTATTATTTTGATAAATTTGTATTTCATTTAAAGACAGCGTAGCCTATGAAAAAGGAAATCCTAGTGGAACTTATCGAATTACTGCACGATTACGAGGTTTCATTAACAAAAGACGCTAATTTCACATTGCCAGATTTTGTTCAATTTCTAAATCAAAAATTTGAGCCTAATAATCTGTCCTTGAGACAAATTGGCGGAGATCAAGAGCCAAATTTAATAAAGGCCAGACAAGAGGCTAATGCTGATCCGGCAATTCTGATAACATTTATGTACAGGTATGCCAAAGCGTATATCAAAAAAGCGCTTGCAAAAGCACCGATTCAAACGCCTGATGAATTTGCTTTTCTAATTACCTTGCTTTCTTTTGAAAGTCTCACAAAAACCGAGTTAATTCAAAAGCAAATAATGGAAAAAACTTCTGGTATTGAAGTGATTAAACGGTTGAAAAATCTTGGCTTCATAGAGCAATTTGCCGATCACGTGGATAAAAGAAGTGTCAGGGTTCGCATCACTGATTCAGGAAGGTCGACAATTTACACATTGCTACCAGAAATCGGGAAAGTCTCTCAAATAGTTATTGGAAATTTAAAAGAGCACGAAATCAATCAACTTACTTTTCTGTTGAAAAAGCTCGATTATTGGCACCATGATATTTACACCAATAACAAAAACGATAGTTTAGACGAGATTTTAGCATTGAGCATAAATTAAGCATTTGAACGATATTTTTAAGATAAGGAAATTGCTATCTTTGATTAAAACCTATTTTATGAAATCTACAAAAATTATCTACTGGACTACTACCACTTTAATTTTCCTTTTCGAAGGGCTCATGCCTGCGCTTACTTCTCAGACAGAAATGGCAAAAGAAGGCCTCAGTCATTTGGGTTATCCAGCCTATTTCGGACTTGCGCTCGTTGTCTTTAAGGTGCTAGGTACTTTGACGCTCATTATTCCAAAAGTTCCAAAAACATTAAAAGAATGGGCCTACGCAGGCTTTGTTTTTGATTTCATTTTTGCTTCAATCAGCCATTGGGCTGTTGATGGTTTCGGAATGGATACCATCTTCCCGTTGATTATCATGGCAGTGTTGTTGGTTTCTTACCGCAGCTATCATCAATTACAAGCTGCTGAAAATTAAGAGCTTTGTCTGAAAATCAACCCAATAATCCCTTGCATGGTGTCAAATTGGCGCAAATCTTAGAGGCGCTTATTGAAAACTATGGTTGGGAACACATGGCTTTTAAAGTCAACATCAATTGCTTTAAAAACGACCCATCTATCAAATCAAGCTTGGTTTTTCTCAGAAGAACCGCTTGGGCTCGAAATAAAGTTGAAGCCATGTATCTCGAAATGGTTAAAAAAGGAATAGCTAAATAATATCATTGTAAATAAATGGAACTAACGCTTACCACACCAGCATTGCTTTTTTCTTCGATCTCACTGATTATGTTGGCTTATACCAATCGATTTTTAGCCTATGCCAACATTATCAGGAATTTACATGCAGCTTATAAAACCGACCCGAACAAAATCTTAAAAGCGCAAATTGTCAATATTAGAAAAAGACTTTACCTCACCAGATCCATGCAAATTTTTGGAATCACAAGCTTATTGCTTTGTGTGCTTTCCATGTTCTTTATTTATATCCATCAAGAATTTATTGCCGTATGGATATTTGGCTTGGCCCTTATTTTACTGATTGTTTCGCTCTCCTTATTAATTTGGGAAATTCAAATTTCAGTGAAGGCCTTAGAATTACAC
>CAYPVA010000337.1:0-1940 GCA_964414045.1 uncultured Lishizhenia sp.
TACTAGGAAATTCTTGAAGCGCAAGAGTTGCAGCTAAATTTTTAAGAAATTTCTGTCTCGTCAGTACTCATCTTAAAACCTAAGCGCTTGGCTGTTCGCAATTTGAGCTGTTCACCCATCACATAAATTTGCCCTACACTGACTTCATCCATGAGTTCAAAAGGCGGAATATACAAGTCAAATTGCAAGGCGTAGGCAAAGGACATTTGCGCTATTAGTTGGAGCATTTCGGCACTCAATAGCATGTGCTGAGGATCACTAAAAGTATAACCCAAAGACCCTTTGCCTTCGATGAAAAAATGTCTTTCGTGATTGACAAAAATACGCGCCAACAAATATCCTTGGTCATCCAAACGATTTTGCTGTAAAGATTCAGCCAAGAAATTATAAATATGAATGGTTCCAAAATAGCCATTGTTTGGCTGACTTTTGAAATAAGAAGTGCCCCACAACGGATTGCTATCTGGAAGCCTAAAAACATTGTGGTGTAAATTGAAAACCAAAACATCACTACCGATATAGACATGAAATTCGTGATCCCCTCTATCCTTAATAAACAAACGCACGCGTTCGTCTGTGATGACTTCTTTCAGTGCATTGATTTCAACTTCTATGAGTTTGCGTAGGTCATCAAAAACAACTTCGAGGTCATCAGCGATGTCTTGTTTGAGTGCAGATTTATGCATCAAAAGATCGATGAGTTGTTGTCTGTTTGCTTCAAGGGGGTTCGCTGCTGCTTTCTTTTTCATGGCACTATTTTTGTTGCTAAAATAGTCGAAAAGTTAGCTCGTTGAGTTGCATATGGATCAAACTTCCTTATGTTTCTCGAAAAAAATTGTAACTTTGAATAAGGAGCACGCTCTACTATTTATGAAAAAACGCATTTGGTTCATCATTAATCCGATTTCAGGTGTCCGTCGCAAAGACGACATCCCAGCTTTGGTGCGCCAATATCTCAATCATGAGCAATTCCAATTTGAAATCCAATATACCAAACATAAAGGTCACGCTATTGAATTAGCCAAAGAAGCTGTGAAGCAAGGCATTGACATCGTTTGTGCAGTTGGTGGAGATGGCTCTGTTCATGAAGTAGGCACCGCGCTCATTGGCTCAAAAACTAGCCTTGCCGTGATTCCAATCGGCTCAGGCAATGGCTTAGCTCGCCATATGGCCATCCCAAGAAATATCCGCAAAGCCATTGAAACGATCAACCAAAACAAACACATTCAAATGGATACCGTTTTGGTCAACGATCAACCTTTCCTCGGTGTTGGTGGCTACGGACTTGATGCTGTTATTGCTCAAAAATTTGACCAAGACAAAAAACGTGGCTTCTGGACCTACGTCAAGCACGTCTTTAAGGAATTTTTCCGTTATAACCCCATGAATATTTCCATTGATACCAATGGTCAAATCAAAAAAATGCCCGTAGTATTGTGTACTATTGCCAATACTTCAGAATTTGGCAACGGCTTCAAAGTTTCACCAAAGTCAGATGCCACAGACGGTAAACTCGAATTATTCTTGCTCAAACCTTTCTCAGTTTTCAGCATCCCCAAAATGATTTTTCAGTTTTTCACCGGCAAATCAGATCAATCCAGCTATGCTGAAGTCATTTCATTCAAGAAAGCAAAAATATCGCTTCCAAATGGCTTGGCACATTACGATGGCGAGCCTCAACAAGTACGCCGCGAATTGAACGTGCGCGTCGTTCCTAAGAGTCTTCACATCATTATCGGAAACAAATAATATGTCATCATTTGAGCTTGAGCTCGAGCCTATGCTCGTGCAATTATCTAAACTTTCAGCTACATCGAAAGCCAATTGGGGCAGCATGTCAGCACAACGCATGGTAGAACATCTTGCTGACGCACTTTACATGTCGGTTGGCAAAGGTGATTTTCAACTTGAAGTAGCGGAAGAACGCATTGAGCGCATGC
>CAYPVA010000338.1:0-1931 GCA_964414045.1 uncultured Lishizhenia sp.
AAAATAAAGCAGCTTTTGCTCAGTCTTTGATCAAGAAATTAGAGAAAACCGACCGTATTGAAGTTGAAAAAGATCAAGTAGCACGACTCAAATTGCGCTTCCCCCTTGCTGTTCAACCAGGTAAATGGGTACTTGAACTTTCTCAAGTTGGCAAGAGCTACGATGAACGGCAACTTTTCAAAAATGTATCTATTACAATTGGTCGAGGAGAAAAAATTGCACTGCTTGGGCCAAATGGGGTGGGTAAATCGACCTTACTAAAGGCCATCATGGGAACAATTGATCATGACGGGACCGTAGCACTCGGACACAATGTCAGCATCTCTTATTTTGCACAAGACCAGGCTGAAAAACTCGATCCGAAACTGAGCATTTTTGAAACCGTTGACCACATTGCGAAAGGCGATCTACGCAAAGACTTACGCAGCATATTAGGCGCATTCTTATTTTCAGGTGAAGATGTAGACAAAAAGGTTTCTGTACTTTCTGGTGGTGAACGAACGCGTCTGGCACTTTGTTGCTTACTACTCAGCCCCTCAAATTTCTTAATTCTTGACGAACCAACCAATCACCTTGACTTACAAAGTAAGGAAGTATTGAAAGAAGCCTTATTACACTACGAAGGGACTTTCATTATTGTATCGCATGACAGAGAATTTGTCGATGGCCTGAGTAACCGAATATGGGATATCGAAAAAGAAAATATCCTGATTCACCATTTCAATCTACAAGAATACCTCGACTACAAATTGCAAAAAAGCCCGCAAACGACTGTCGCAAAAAACAACGAAGTCCAAGCGAACGAAACCAAAAAACAAGACGTTGTAGAAGTAAGTACTGCTGCTGCCAAACCCAAAATTGATAAAACCAAGCAAAAACTAGAGCGCGAAATCAATAATCTCGAACAACAAATTGAGCAACAAGAGCGTTTACTTACCGAGATTGAAAACGAACTTGGGGCGCTTGATTATGAAAATAAACAGCAATACAATAAAGTTCTGAATAGTTACGAAACGGAAAAGGTAAATCTCGAAGGCCTTTATCAAAAATGGGAACTCAAACAAAATGAACTATCGGAAGCCTAAATCTGCTAATTTTACATCGTGAAAACATTGTTTTTTTTACTTATTGGCCTCATCCTGGTTTCTGCTAATTGCAAGCAACAAAATCAACATCCGGTGCCTTTTGTCCCTGTAGATGTTACGATAGATATTCAATTGCCGAGCTACAGCGACCTACAGGGTGTTGGTGGCTGGACTTACCTGAATGGCGGTTCCCGAGGAATCATAGTTTACCGCCGAGGTATAGATGACTTTGTAGCTTTTGACAGACATTCACCAGCCGATGTCAATGGCACATGCTCCTTACCACTTTTTCCGGATGCTCAGAATTTTCTGCAATTAAAAGATACTTGCAACAACGCCGTTTTTTCTTTGTACGATGGTTCACCTGTCAGCAATAGCCTATATGGCCTAAGGCAGTACGCGACCCAATTTAACGGAAATAATTTATTAAGAATATATAACTGACATGGCAGATATTAAAGTGACAATCATTGACCGCGAAGGACAAGCACATCTATTAGAAGGCCCAACTGATATGAACATGAATATCATGGAATTGTGTAAGGCCTACGAACTCCCGGTGAAAGGCGAATGCGGTGGAATGGCCATGTGCGCCACATGTCAATGTTATTTGGAGTCTAATACTGAGCTCCCGGAGCAAAGCGATGCCGAACTTGACATGCTCGACCAAGCATTTTTCGTGAAGTCAAACAGCCGTTTGGGTTGCCAGATTCACCTCGATGACAGTATTGATGGAATCGTATTAAGGCTTGCCCCTGAGCAAGACTAATAGGAAGTCTATCCTTTCAATCGCGTAGCAAAAACTTTTCTGAATTTTTCAACTTTCGGACGAACCACTGCCTGACA
>CAYPVA010000339.1:0-1923 GCA_964414045.1 uncultured Lishizhenia sp.
ATAACCCTCATAAAAATTATCAATATCCTTTCAGACATAAATCATCGTTTATGGCACAGCCTTTGAACATAGGCTGATAAAATTCAAAACGATGAAACAAATTCTATTTTTTACAATGCTGGCTGCTGGGGTGGCGAGTTGTACAGTAGTAAAACCGCATCAAGTAGCGGTCAAGAGTAAGCTTGGAAAAATTGACAACAAGGTAAGGCAGGCCGGGCCTGTGGTATACAATCCATTTATCACACGCGTGGTAAAGGTGAATGTGCGTACCATGAACCTTTCAATAAAGGAAAACTTACCTTCTAAAGAAGGACTAACCATTTTATCTGAGAGTTCTATTCTTTACCACATCAAAGCGGAAGATGTGCCGAAGGTAATCAAGGAAACCGGGCTAAACTATGAAGAAAACCTCATCTTGCCCGTTTTTAGATCAGCCGCATCAGATGTCTGTTCGAGGTATTATGCGAAGGATATGCACAGTGCCAAACGCAATGAAATCGAGCAAGAGATCAGAAAAAGGTTAGCCGAAGTTTGTGAGGAAAAAGGATTTATCATTGAAGCTGTTTTGCTCAAGAGCATCAGTTTGCCGCAGGGTTTGACACGCTCTATAGAAGCCAAGCTAGAGGCCGAACAAGAAGCGCTCAGAATGGAGTTTGTGCTCGATCGTCAGAAAAAGGAAATGGACCGCCAACTTATTGAAGCGGAAGGAGCCAAAAAGAATGCCATTATCCAGGCAGAAGCACGCGCTGAAACCGCTAAAATTGAAGCCGACGGACGTGCAAAAAGTATTGAAATTGAAGCCAAAGCCAATAAAGCGGCCAACGACATGCTGAATTCTAGCCTTACACCAAATGTCTTGAAGATGAATCAAATTCAAGCATTTATGAAACTCTCCACTTCACCCAATACCAAAACCATCATTACCGATGGCAAAGGTGGGGTGATCAATATGTTGGATGATAAGTAACTGCTAAGCAATTGAATAGCAACAAAAAAAGCCCCTGAATTTCAGGGGCTTTTGTACCTCGGGCCGGGATCGAACCGGCACTCCCGAAAGAACAGGATTTTGAATCCAGCGCGTCTACCAGTTCCGCCACCGAGGCATTCTTTTCGACTTTCAGGGCCACAAAGATACAAACAAAAAAGTAACCATCCAATACAATTGAAGTTGTATGTAAATTAATTATTAGCTACATTTAATGAAGGCCAAACGGGGTCAATTTCAGTATTCATTTAAATTATTGCACCATGAAACGCATCTTTTACAAATGGGACAAATTCAAGTTAGGAAGACGCTTACACTATCTTCAAAAAAGATTACACAGAGCCGAAGCAAATGGATACCAAGAAAAAATCAATGAATACAATCGCCTGATCCGCGACGTTCAAGAAAAACTCAAACACATTAAAGAATAACCAAGTTTTATTCAGGAATATAGACTTCTTCTTGCTCAATGATTGCAATCCAGTCTTCAACGCTCTTGGAATTTTCAATAGCAAATTGACCTGACTGCGTTCTGCGCAGGGCAATTAATGTGGCTCCTGAATCCAGGCGTTGACCAAAATCACTGGCAATACTGCGGATATACGTGCCCTTGCTGCAGCTTATTTTGAAATCTATTTCCGGAAAACGACTGGCGTCTATTAGAAAATCTGTGATTTCAATCTGACTCTGCTTGAGCTCCACTTCTTTTCCAGCCCTGGCAAAGTCATAGGCGCGCTTGCCATCAACTTGCTTGGCAGAGTAAATCGGTGGTGTTTGCAATTGTACACCCATGAATGATGCCCTTACTTTTTCGAGTAGTGCGTCATCAATGTGTGCTGTTTCAAAAGTCTGATTATACTCCGTTTCTAAATCGAACGAAGGAGTTGTTTTGCCGAGTAAAAAAGTTCCGGTATAAGTTTTGGTGTCGTTGGTAAGGC
>CAYPVA010000340.1:0-1120 GCA_964414045.1 uncultured Lishizhenia sp.
ATAGGAGGATAATTATGAGCACATTAGCTGAAATTATTGATGGCTTTGCGAAGCTGAGGGTTATGGTGATCGGGGATCTGATGGTAGATGCCTACACCTGGGGCAAGGTTACCCGTATTTCGCCAGAGGCACCCGTGCCGGTAGTGAATGTCGTGAAACGCGAAAACCGATTAGGCGGTGCGGGCAATGTGGTGTTGAACGTGGCAAGTTTAGGTGCTAAGCCTTTGGTTTTCTCGGTCATTGGTGACGATTCGACGGGTTCTTCGTTGCTGGACATTCTGCGTGAAGCAGGCTTGTCGGTGGATGGAATTATCCAAGAAGCCGGTCGGCCAACTACCGTGAAGGAGCGTGTGATTGCGGGGTCCCAACAACTATTACGTGTGGACTCGGAAACGGAGAAGGCGATTTCATCGGCATCCGTTTCGGCTTTGTTGGCGGCGGTGAAAGCGGCCATTTCCAATGTGGATGTGATTATTTTTGAGGATTACGATAAGGGAGTTTTGAGTGCGGGATTGATTCAGGAGGTGATGGCGATGGCGAAGTCGGCAGGAATCCCGACGGTGGTGGATCCGAAGAAGAAGAATTTCTTTGCTTATCAGGGGGCGACCTTGTTTAAGCCGAATTTACATGAGTTACGGGATGGTTTGGGCTTGGATTCGTCGGACTTGAGTTCCTTAGCCTTACCGGCGACGGTGAAAAAGTTTAAAGAGTCCCAAAATTTTGAGGGATTATTCGTGACGCTTTCGGAGCGTGGCGTCTATATGGATTTCCGTTCGGAGCAGGTGGCTATCCCGGCGCACATTCGTCAGATTGCGGATGTATCGGGAGCGGGCGATACAGTTATTTCGATTGCGGCTTGTGCCTTAGCGGCAGGAGCGAGCCCAGCGCAAATTGCGGAATTAGCGAATTTAGGCGGAGGCTTGGTGTGTGAGTTTTTGGGCGTGGTGCCGATTGAGGTGAATTTGTTGAAGCGGGAGGCAAGCGCGTTATAGAGACGCAGGACGCTTGCCCCAGACTAAAGTCTGTAGAGCCCCAGGTTAAAACCTGGGGTTACTAATATCCCTAGGCTTTAGCCTAGGGATTCCGTCCGGAGGCCGGTGGAGATATAATGTCGTGACGT
>CAYPVA010000340.1:1220-1912 GCA_964414045.1 uncultured Lishizhenia sp.
CTGTCTATAACCCTAGGCTTTAGCCTAGGGATTCCGGCCGTAGGCCGGTGGGGATATAATGTCGTGACGTCTGTCTATAACCCTAGGCTTTAGCCTAGGGATTCCGGCCGTAGGCCGGTGGGGATGATTTTCAGACTTCGTCTGAAGGCCCCAGGTTAAAACCTGGGGTTATAAATCAATTGATAATCGTTCAGAAATATCAGGTTTTTACTTTCACTAAGAAAGGAACGATTTCATTTTTGAGAAAAAACTCTTTTTCTCATGTCGCATACAAATATCAAAGTACATGCAGTTTGGGCAACCAAATATCGTAAACCACTTTTAATCAAAGAAATTCGATTTTTGATATGCCAACATATTCGAATTCATGCCCATTCGAAAGGGATTCAAATTCATTCGATTGATGGATATCTTGATCATATTCATTGTTTATTCACGTTGCCTCCTGACGTATCGTTAAGTCAAGCGATTCAAATCTTGAAAGGAGAATCGGCATTTTGGATTAATAAGCAAAACTATTTTAGTCATGCGTTTGCTTGGGCAAAAGAATATTATGCCGTGTCTATTAGTGAATCTGCCGTTCCTGAAATTGCGTTATATATTTATGCTCAGGAACAAAAGCATCAGAATTTTGATCGAGTGATTAAGGCTTTTGGGGTGAAGATGTAGGCCGTCAGAGACCTGTGTTCAGA
>CAYPVA010000341.1:0-1903 GCA_964414045.1 uncultured Lishizhenia sp.
CCTACCAATGGTACCGCAACACGATTGCGAGCAACACGGGTGGTACTGCAATTACGGGAGCTACAGCATCTACGTATACTTATACGACATCAACAGTCGGATCTGAGTATTTTTATGCTGTAGTAACAGGTGCATGTTCACAATCGATTTCAAGTACAGTTTCCACTATTACAACGACTGCAGCCCCAGTAGCGCCAGTGGTTCAATCACAGACGGCTTATTGCGAGCAAGCACAAGTAACCGAATACAAATACGCGAAAATTGTATTCTCGGATACAAAGAACTTTAGCTTTACAAACAGTATCCAAGTAGCAGAATGGAAATGGTTTAATGGGTCTGCTGAGATTTCAAGAACGAGTGTGACGGTTACTAACCCAGGCGGAAGCAATCCATCAGGAGAGGGGCCACAGAACATTTACGATGGATCTACTGGTTCTAAATGGTTAGACTTTAATATCAAAGGAGGTAATAACACGTCATCGTTAGTGTTTACTTTCCCAGGTACGGGAGCCAGAATCACTGGTTACTCATTTGTAACAGCGAATGACTCAGAAGAGCGTGATCCTAAGTCTTGGATTGTGTATATGTCGAATGACAATGTGAACTGGACTCAAGTACATACCGTATCTAATTATGCAGCACCATCAGGTAGATTTGCAGCTAGCCAAAGCTGGACTTATGCTAGCGGTTCTACACCGACAGCTCTAACAGCGACAGCGCTTGCAAGCCATACCTTGAAATGGTACACTGCAGCAACAGGAGGAGTAGGAGCAACGACAGCCCCTACGTTGAATACAACAACACCGGGTACGTTTACCTATTATGTTAGCCAAACTAATGCAACAGGTTGCGAAAGCCCACGTGCAACACTTGCCATTACAGTGAATGCTTTACCGGCAGCACCAGTAGCGACAGGAGTTAACTATGTACAAGGAGCGACCGCTACAGCATTAACTGCGACAGCTTTAGCTAACCATACCTTACTATGGTATACAAGCTCGACAGGAGGAACATCCACAACAACGGCACCTACACCATCGACAAGCACATCAGGAACGGTGAACTATTATGTTAGCCAGGTGAATGATGCGACAGGCTGTGAAGGAGCACGAAGAACAATAGCTGTGGTAACTGCAGTAGCAGCACCAGCAGGCTTAAGCTATAGCTCACCAAGCGCTGCTTATGCAGTAGGAACAGCAATTACTGCGATAGCCCCTACTTCAACAGGTGGAGCGATTGCTAGCTATGCGATCACACCTAACTTGCCAACAGGCTTAAGCTTTAATACAAGTACAGGTATCATTGCCGGAACGCCTACAGCAGCTTCATCAGAGACGACGTATACAATTACAGCAACGAACGCATCAGGTTCTGTAACTGCGACTGTTGTACTTTCGGTAGAGAAGATAAGCCCTACGATAGGCAGCATGGCAGCGATCGCGAAGACCTTCGGAGCAGCAGCGTTCAACCTAACAGCACCTACGTCTAATAGCAACGGAGCGATTACGTATACATCAAGTAATACAGCTGTAGCAACAGTAAATGGATCAACAGTTACGGTTGTAGGAGTAGGAACGGCAACGATCACAGCTACGCAAGCATCGACTACAAATTACAATGCAGGTTCTGTAACTACCACGATTACGGTAGCGAAGGCAAATCCTACAATAGGCAGCATGGCAGCGATCGCGAAGACTTATGGTGCAGCAGCGTTTAATCTAACAGCGCCTACGTCTAATAGCAACGGAGCGATTACATATACATCGAGTGATGCGGCAGTGGCAACAGTGTCTGGCTCAGAGGTAACGGTAGTAGGAGTGGGATCAGCAACGATCACCGCATCACAAGCCGCTACGACGAATTACAATGCGGGTTCTGTAACTACCACAATTACGGTAGCGAA
>CAYPVA010000342.1:0-1119 GCA_964414045.1 uncultured Lishizhenia sp.
CCTTGCTCTTTCGTGTTTGCAAGTCAGTCAGTGACGCCTTCGACAGCTTGGAACAACCAAGATTGTGACAACGACGGTTTGCCAAACGGACAAGAAATAACAGCAGGAACAGACCCAACCAACCCTGACTCAGACGGCGATGGCGTGCTTGACGGTACAGAAGTTGCAGACGGCACCAACCCACTTGATCCTTGCTCTTTGGTTTTTGCAAGCCAAACAGTTGCGCCAAGTGTTGCTTGGTCTGGCCTTGATTGTGACAACGACGGCCTCTTGAATGGAGAAGAACTTACTATCGGTACTGACCCAACTGACCCAGATACAGACGGTGATGGTGTGCTCGACGGCATCGAAGTTCATGATCAGACCAATCCAATTGACCCTTGTCAGTATATTTTCGCCAACCAAACAGTGGCTCCTTCCGCAGAGTGGGCTGCGATCGATTGCGACGGTGACGGCCTAACAAACGGCGAAGAAGTAACGAATGGAAACGATCCGTCTGATCCTTGTGACCCACTGACTGAAGGTGCGAACTGTAATGTAGACATCACGATTCCTGAAGCATTCTCTCCTGACGGAGATGGTACAAACGATTCGTTCGTCATTGAAGGCATCGAGTATTTTGACGAAAATGAAATCATCATCTTTAACCGTTGGGGCTCTGAAGTATATAGAATGAGCCCATACAATAATTCATGGAATGGTACTTCTCAGAGTGCTATGAATATTGGTGGTGATGAATTACCAACCGGTACCTACTTCTATATATTGGATACCAAAACAGAAAAATACGGTGTCATTAAAGGATACATTTACCTCAAACGCTAAGAAAAACAGCTATGAAAAAAATACACTTCATTTGTTTATCATTGCTCTTTACAGGCAGCATTTTTGCCCAGCAAGAAGCACATTTTACACAATTCACCGACAACCAGTTGTTTGTGAATCCAGCCTATGCAGGCAGCAACGGCATGCTCAATGCAACAGCGCTTCACCGCCAGCAATGGGTTGGTTTTGCAGGTAGTCCGAAGACATCTACCTTTAGTTTTCATTCTCCGCTGAGCTATGAATCTGTTGGGATGGGCTTCACTATGGTGAGTGATCAAATTGGTCCACCCAATC
>CAYPVA010000342.1:1178-1899 GCA_964414045.1 uncultured Lishizhenia sp.
TTTTCCAATCAGAGTCGTTTGTCTTTCGGTATAAAAGCTGGTTTGAACATCATCAGTTTGAATACCTCCACACTAACGACTACAGAACAAAACGATGCCAATTTAATCAAAGATGTGCGCAATCAAGTCAATCCAAATGTTGGTTTTGGTGTTTACTATCGTGCTAAGAACTGGTTCTTTGGTGCAAGCACCCCTAAGTTATTCGAACAAAGTTATGATGGAACTGGTGTGAACTTAGAAAAACGTCACTTCTTTGTCAATACCGGTGCTGTATTTGCATTAAATCCGACTACCAAATTACGCCCTGTGGTACAAGCAAAAATGACAAATGGCGCACCGCTTAGCCTTGATGTATCCTTAACTGGTATCTTTCAAGAACGCTATTTTGTGGGTGCATTATACCGCCTCAACGCAACCACTGGTCTGTTTTTTCAATATCAAATTGCACCAACGATGCGCGTAGGCGTTGCAACAGAACTTGGCTTAACAGCCATGCGCAAATACAACGACGGTACTTACGAAATCATGCTCAGCTACGATATCTCCAGAAAGCAAAGCGGCATCAAATCACCACGCTATTTTTAAGATCATATGAAGAATTTCATCCTATTTACCTTTGTATTTGTTAGCGCTATCCAAGTGTATGCTCAGAGTGGACGCCTTGCCAAAGGAAACGACCTCTTTGCTAAACTAGCATACGCAGAAGCCATCCCCTATTATG
>CAYPVA010000343.1:0-1897 GCA_964414045.1 uncultured Lishizhenia sp.
AAACTAGCTTCTAAATTTTGCATGAAAGTCTGCTTTTGCTTGTTCCATGATTTGGCTTAGGTTCGTGGGTTTTTGTCGTTTCCAACGTTTGTGTGACCACAACCAACGACTTGGCGCATGTTGGATTGATTCGGTGAGAAGCGCGAGGTGTTTTTCCGTGATGGCACCATAGTTTTCTTGCAGAGCGTCCTTAGTTATCACTTTAAATGAAACACCGTAAATACCTGAATATGTATTTTTTATACTTGCATAAACAACGGCGCAATCATAGCGATTGGCTAAGTACTCAGGACCAAAAATAACGGGCGTTTCTTGCCCCAGAAACTGAGTCCAGTATGCCTTTTTAGCATCTGCAGGAGCTTGGTCTGCGAGGATGAGCACAACAGTGTCTTGTTGCTTGAAAATGTGTTGGTAGTTTGCGGCATGAACAACTTTTAAACCAAAGCGCTCTCTTTTTTCAGTGAGCTTTTTATCCCAAAATGCCGCACTCAGAGGCATGCCAATGCCGTAGGTGGGGCGTTTGAACCAGAGCCCTAAAGCACTGATGAGCCATTCCCAGTTATTGTAATGGCTAGACACTAATATGATTGGTTTTTGAATGGCTTCGATTTTTGTCAGTTCCTCGGGATTTTCGAGTACGATATGGGCCAAAAGCTCCTTCTTGGAAAAACGAAAATTCTTAACGGATTCAATCAGTAAATCCGCTAAAAATCGGTAGTATTTTTTAGTGAGGTCCTTTATTTCTTTGTCGTTTAAGAGAGGGAAGGCTGTGCGAAGGTTTGCAGTGATGACCTTTTTGCGATATGGAATAAGGTACCAAAAAACAAGATAAATAAAGCGAGCGATGCAATATAAAGCTCGTAATGGTATAAGAGATAGTGGTGCGACCACTAGATAATAGAGTAGGGCGCCCATTAGAATTGATATTTATCTTTCCACCAAGTTTTGATTTGCTTGGCAAGTTCTTGTTCTTTAGCGCTGCTTCCTGGCTTGATGAAATTGGTACCTATGATTTCTTGAGGTAAAAATTCTTGCTCGTAGAAATTCCCAGGGTAGTCATGGCTGTAGTGATAACCCTCGCCATAACCTAGTTCTTTCATGAGTTGCGTCGGAGAATTGCGCAAGGCAACCGGGACAGGTAAATCGCCAGTTTTTTGCACTAACGCTTGTGCTTGGTTGATGGCCATGTAGGCCGCATTACCTTTTGGCGAACCCGCCAGATAAATAGCGCATTCACTGAGGATGATCCTGGATTCTGGCCATCCGACGTTTTTGACTGCTTCAAAACAGGTGTTAGCCATCAAAAGCGCATTAGGGTTGGCCAAACCAATATCTTCAGCGGCTAAAATGAGAAGTCTGCGCGCAATAAATTTGGGGTCTTCGCCACCTTCGACCATTCGAGCAAGCCAATATACGGCTGCATTAGGGTCAGAACCTCTTACAGACTTGATGAAAGCCGAGATGATATCGTAGTGTTGTTCACCGTCTTTGTCGTAGCGCGCTAAACTTTGCTGCGCGTTTTGTAAAACAACTTCGTCAGTGATTTCAATTTGTTCTTGGTCTTTGAAAGTGCCGACGATAATCTCAAAGACATTGAGTAGTTTTCGGGCATCACCACCTGAAATTCTTAGCAGGGCGTTGGTTTGAGTGAGCTTGATTTTTTTGCGCTGTAAGATAGGATCTTCAAGAATGGCTCTGTTGATCAGCATTAAAAGATCTTCTTTGCTGTGTTGTTCTAAGGTATAGACTTGACATCGAGATAACAACGCAGAAATCACTTCAAAGGATGGATTTTCGGTAGTGGCGCCTATCAGTGTGATGATTCCTTTTTCAACCGCCCCAAGTAAGGAATCTTGTTGCGCTTTAGAAAAGCGATGAATTTCATCGATAAATAAAA
>CAYPVA010000344.1:0-1897 GCA_964414045.1 uncultured Lishizhenia sp.
CACCGCTTATTTCCGGAACGGATTACCAGATCCCACTTGTAGCAGGGATTGATTATCAACGTCCACTAGTAGCTGGTTCGGATTTTCAATTGCCATTAATCGCTGGGACAGATTACCAAAGGCCATTATTAGTTGGGACTGACTACCAGCGCCCATTGTCTGCCGGCGTCGATTATCAAATTCCATTAGCTGTAGGGATAAATTATCAAGCTCCACTAGTGGCGGGGATTGATTATCAAAGACCATTAGAGGCAGGTACAGATTACCAGCGCCCATTGACTGTAGGGGTCGATTATCAAATTCCATTAGTTGTGGGTATTAATTATCAGGCTCCATTGGTGGCTGGGGTAGATTATCAGAGACCCTTATTAGCTGGGACGGATTACCAGCGACCTTTAGTTCCCGGTGTAGATTTTCAAATACCTTTACGGCTCGGGATAGATGTGCAAGTGCCGTTAGTTTCTGGGGTCGACTATCAAATACCATTAATTGCGGGAACAGATTATCAAAGGCCCTTAGTGGCTGGCATTGACTACCAGATACCATTAGTTTCAGGAGTAGATTATCAAGCGCCACTCGTCGCCGGAGTAAATTATCAAGCCCCTTTAACTGCCGGTTCAGGTATTTCACTCACTGGAAATACAATTGCGGCTACTGGCTTAACAACCGCTAACCTTTCCGCCACCGCTAGTATCACCAATGGCCAATTAGCGAATCATCAAATCATTTTAGGATCTAATTCTGCTTCTTTAGGGGGAACCTATACCAGTATGTCCGGTTTCGATTCGATAACCGCGACGAATTTTGTGGGGGAATTAAAGGGAAATGCGAGTACGGCCACTGCCGCTTTGACCGCAGTAAGTGCCACGACCGCCCTAACCGCTAACTCTGCATCGACGGCTATTTCAGCCACCTATGCCACATCAGCCCTAACGGCAAACTCGGCCAGCACCGCCATAAGCGCCACTTACGCAACCACCGCGAATATGGCAAACACTGCCACCACAGCCTCAACCCTATCAACCCCCCAAACCATCTTCGGCTTTCCCTTCGACGGAAGCACCGCATTATCAGGAGTCATCTCGCCTACCTTTGGCGGAACAGGAATCAATAACGGAAATAAAACGATTACCCTTGGGGGTAATCTAGTGACCTCTGGTAATTATTCCACTACGATAAACACCACAGACATAACGAATATTACGCTTCCCACCTCGGGTACGATGGCGACGCTTGCTGGCACGGAAACTCTGACAAATAAAACCTTCGTGAACTCTAATCTAACGGGCTCACTGACGCTGGGTGGAACAGCATTTCCCTCCACCTCGGGTGCCACGGGTCAGGTCTTGAGTCTAAGTTCCTCCGGCGTAGCGAGTTGGACGAGCGCCTTGAGAGATGGTTTTGACGAAACCACCGCGACGGGTTCCACCGGAAATTTAGTAGCCGTAACAGCTGGTCAAACCAACTTTACGCTGACGCAAACACCTAACTTGACGACGAAATTGAAGATGTACGTGAACGGTATTTTGATCAGCCAAAACGCCTACAGCTACAAGACTACAAATGCGTTTTCGACAAATGCGACAGTTCCTACACCTTATTTGGCCTATGTAACTGCAAATAATGGCTCCTATGTCATTGCGGTAGGGGATCGTATTCAATTCGTTTACTCGTACTAGGATGAAGAAGCTAATCATCCTATTCGTGTTTTTTGCACTGCAACTTCAAGCGCAGAACAGCAACCTTTCCATCATCGCGGGCGCTACGAGCGGAGGAACTTGGTCGCCACTTTTATCTGCTGGGACGACGGGGACGACCTATACGTTTACACCGAATGCAGAAAACGCGACCGTCAGCAAAACAGAGATAGACGATTTACTACGTGTAAAATACAGCC
>CAYPVA010000345.1:0-1893 GCA_964414045.1 uncultured Lishizhenia sp.
TGACATCAAAGTAGGCGATATGAAAAGTTGTCCCTTGTGCGAATCCATTGATTTGCATCATGTTTTGAGCGCTCAATCTGAATGTGATGAGAAGCAGCAATGACAGATAAATATTTTTCATATGCATAGGTCGTAAACACAAATAAGAAAGTTAGAACAGGCTGATAACTTTGGCTTTTTCAGCATAAAATCCTTGTGCTGAAATAATGTGCTTTTTAAGATTATTAAAAGCAGTCTCATTTTTTTGCTGCTTATACACCATTAATAAGTACCATTCTGCCTCTTCTTCAAAATTGCCAAATTCATTCGCCTTTAAGTTTTCAAGACGCTTTTCTGCTTGGGCGAATTCTTTGAGATTATAAAGACTCAGGGCACTGTAAAAAAGTGCGTTTGCGTCATTGGGGTAATTAGACAATATTTGGTCAAAACTTATCAGACTGAGTTTGTAATTCCCGCTAGAAAATTCTTCAATGGCCTCACTCAAGATATTGTTATAAGGAATATGTACGGCTTCATTTGCCTCTGCGGCATCCGTAATTGGTCTCGTTTGAAAATTTGACTTTCTATAATAGCTGTAGTCGATGACCTTAAAATTCCTAATGAGCAATTCTCGGGCTAACCTGCGTTCTAATTTCTGGCCTTTTGTCTGGATTTGAATCCCATTGACTGGAAGTTGGTCAATAGGCGCGATGTATCTTTCCTCTGAAGTATTTTCATTTCGTTTTTGTTGAAAATCCTCTACGACAATAGCTGCGGTGATGCGTTCTTGCTTGGCGATGGGCTGAAGCCCTTCTACGTCTTGCTTATTGAAAATTTTAATGACTTGTTGCGGATCTTTAGTTAAGGTTGCGGAAGGCTTTTTGTGAGGTGCTGTAACGACTTCATCTTCTCCACCAATTATAAGAAAGATTACACTTAACAATAATGCAACAGAAGAAAGGAGATAAAGACTAAACTTTCGTTTTCTTCTTGTGGTGTATCTTCTATCGAGTTGCTCAAAACGACGCCAAGCTCCTGGCTCATTTTGGTAGCCTTCTATAGCATCCATAACCAGCTCATCATCTAGATGCTGTTTTTCAAAAGCATGCTTTTCTTTTTGCTGCTTGGTGAATTGGTATTTCTTGAATGCTATTTTAGTTGCTTTCATTCTTATGATTTTGTTCCATTAAAATTCTAAGGTTGCGCTTGCCATTTTGTAAATGACTTTTCACTTCCTTAAAACTGAATTGCGTTTTTGCCATGATTTGCTCATAACTCAATTGTTCCAAGTAGAAGAGTTGGATGCACAGTTGCTGATCTGGCTTTAGTTGAGGAAGCACTTTTTCTAAAAGCTGAAGTTGACCCTCTATCCACTCTCTATCTGTTTCTTGATTTATAAAATCTGAAAGCTGCTGATCAGTTGTAAGTGCATCAAAGGAGAGGTAAGTATGCTTGTTTGTTTTACGGAGGTATTGTAATGCTTCATTTCTGGATACGGTATGTAACCATGCCCTCAATTGGTTGACATCGTGGTTGAGCAGTAGCTGAGGTAATTTTCCAAAAAGCTCCATCAATAAATCAGCAGCAGCATCTTTATCCTTTACGTATTTTAAAAATACACCATATAAGAGGTGCCCATACCGTTGGAAAAATTCATCGATGCACTGCGTCCATTGCTCTTTTTTATAAAGCAACACGATTTCAGCGTCGGCTAAGCCCTTTAAATATTTCCTTTTATTCAAGATCATCTGCTACAAAGATGCCGAAAAAGCTAGGTTTCCACAAAAAAGTTTAAAAAAATGAAACCTTCCAAATGCTTGATCGTTAGACTACTTGTCTCTACGCAATTATTTTTTTTAAAAATTTCTTTCAAAAAATTGTTGCAGAACCAAAAAGAGTACATATCTTTGCACC
>CAYPVA010000346.1:0-1885 GCA_964414045.1 uncultured Lishizhenia sp.
ATACGTCTACACCTTGCAAGGTAACCGTAATCCTTACATTGACTCTACTTACTTTGCATGTCATGTCAACTTTGCCAACATGAGCTACCTTGCCTGTGACATGGGTCTAGCTGAAAAATTAGACAACAACTTCTCTGTTTTCCCGGTGCCTGCTTCCCAAACATTGTATGCTCAAGTAAATGGTTTGGATATCCTAGCCTATGAAATCATCGATATCCAAGGACGCTCAATGACCTCCGCTCAACAATTGAATCTCCCTGTTCTTGCCCTTCCAATTCAAGACTTTAAACCAGGTGTTTATTTCCTTACGGTGACCACTGCATATGGACAAGTGAAACGCGAGTTCGTGATTGAATAATGAAACTAAAATGTTGGTATATAATTCTTGGAGCAAGCCTAATGGCTTGCTCCAGTCATTTTAGACCTACTCAATTCTCTTCCGTAACTATCCAAGAACAGGTTGCTGAACCTACTGTTCTTCATATAATAGCTCCATATCAAGATACGCTATTCAAAGAGTTTGGCGCCGTCATCGCCAAAACAAACGAAGATTTAATCATTAAAAGGCCGTGTTCAAACTTGATGAATTGGTGTGCCGATGCTATACTGAGCTCACAAACAAATAACAAACGCTTTGCTGAACCCGTCATTTGTCTTTTAAATACAGGAGGGTTGCGCGCCACTTTTGGTTCAGGAGACCTCACGCTTGCAGATTTCTATAAACTGATGCCTTTCGATAACCGCTTGGTTTGGGTCCATTACCCAGTTTCGAAATTGAAGGATATAGAAAGTTATCTTGTCAATAGCGGCGGAGAACCAATTGCCAATTGTTCATTAGAGAATGGTCGCTTACGCATTCCTCAGCTACTTCCACAGCATAGATTTGTTTGGATACTTACCTCTGATTTTTTAGCCAACGGCGGGGATCAAATGTCATTTTTTTTAAACGAAGAAAAGCAGGAAACCAACATGCTTTTGCGTGATATCTTTATAAATGTGGCACAAGCGCAACAAATTTTGGTGTTAGATCCCAAACCTCGGATTCAATGATGAGACGCAGAGAATTTTTCAGTCGCTTTGGCATCCTTGGGGCCCTTTTTGCGGTACCTAAATGGGCGAGTGCATTCAAACAAGATAAAAAATCGCCCCGCTTGGTCATTTTACATACCAACGACACCCATTCGCAAATTGATCCTTTACCCGCTAACCACACCAAATATCCCAACCAAGGTGGCATTGCTGCAAGAGCCACTATAATTGAAAAATACCGCCAATCCAATGACCACGTTTTGTTACTTGACTCCGGCGATTTTTTTCAAGGAACGCCTTACTTTAATCGCTTTCATGGCATTTTAGAAATGAAATTAATGAGTGCTTTGGGCTATGATGTCGTCACCTTAGGAAACCACGACTTCGATATCGGTATCGAAGGCTTCATGAAGGCCCAACAGTACGCCAATTTTAGTTTCGTCAATGCCAATTACGATTTTGGATCTACCCCTTTACAACAAATTGTCAAACCCTTTCAAATCATCGAAAAAGGACCTTTCAAAATTGGCGTTTTTGGTATTGGAATCAATTTAAATGGTTTGGTTGCGGCGTCGAACTTTGAAGGTCTCCTCTTTAAAGACCCCTATGAAAGTGCGCAAGAAACTGTTGCCACTTTGCAAAAAGAGAACTGTGACCTCATTATTTGTTTATCGCACTTAGGTTACGATTACCCTGACAAATCAAAACCTTCTGATGTAAACTTAGCTCAAAAAGTAAGTGGCATTGACCTCATTCTAGGAGGGCATACACATACGTTTATGGATGCTCCCGCAAAAGTTCAAAATCCTTTAGGCAAAGAAGTCATATTTAATCCTATACAGCCTGATTCTATGGC
>CAYPVA010000347.1:0-1879 GCA_964414045.1 uncultured Lishizhenia sp.
GCTGTTTCTAAAAGTGAAATCAAAGCGAAATCTGATTATTCGGCAAACATTTCTCAACTTGAAAAATCAAGAAAATACTTTGAAACACTTCCTGCTGACAAAGTACCGGCAGAAGGTAAGAATTTGAAACTATACTCTACTGAGCTTTATCAATCCATGAATCCGTTCTGGGTTGTGGTGCTCACACCTGTAGTTGTCGGGTTCTTTGGTTGGATGCGTCGCCGCAAGCGCGAACCATCTACACCAACAAAAATTGCCATTGGTTTGGTCATTACAGCACTTTCTGCACTCGTGATGGTCGGTGCGGTTTTCGCAACCAACGACATGACACTCAAAGCTGGCTCAATGTGGTTGTTTGCTTCTTATGGCGTTATTACCGTTGGTGAGCTTTGCCTCTCCCCGATGGGTCTTTCGCTCGTTTCTAAGCTTTCACCTCCGCGCATCACCGCACTCATGATGGGTGGTTATTTCTTGGCTATTTCTGTCGGAAACAAACTTTCAGGAATGCTCTCTAGTCTTTGGGAAAAGTTCCCGCAAAAAGAAAATTTCTTCTACCTCAATTTTGGACTCGTATTAGCTGCCGCTGTCATTTTGATTTTAATGTTAAAATGGCTCAATAGCGTCATGCGTGAAAACAATGTTCAATAAGACGTTTTCAATCTATTCAATGAAAGGCCCCAATCGGGGCCTTTTTTTATTATCTTCACTTCATGAATACATTAGAATCCATCCAAGATTTCAAAGGCACCTATCCAAAACAATTGTGGAGCCTATTCTTTACAGAAATGTGGGAACGTTTTTGCTTCTACGGCAACCGCGGCATGCTCATGATCTTCATGACAGACATTTTGTTATTTAAAGAAGGAGATGCCAACCTTAAATATGGGGCAATCCAAGCATTTGTCTATGCCTTTACATTTATTGGTGGTTTGTTTGCCGACAAAATTCTTGGCTTTCAAAAATCTTTGCTTTGGGGAGGCGCTCTGATGATTCTAGGAAGCACTATCTTAGGTATAGATGCTGCCAACTATTTCTTTTATGGCATCTGTCTAATTATTGTTGGTACAGGGTTTTTTAAGCCCAATATATCCACAATGGTCGGCGAACTTTATAAGCCAGGCGATGTGCGTCGCGACGCTGGTTTCAGTCTTTTTTATGCCGGAATCAATATCGGGGCTTTGCTAGGCGGAGGGGTTTGTGTGTATGTCGGAAAACAATACAGTTGGAATCTTGCCTTCTTGTTGTCGGGTATTTTTATGGCGCTTGGCCTACTCAATTTTTTATTGACCAGAAAAAATCTTGGCCCAATTGGTTTGGCGCCTAAGGTGGCAGCGCCTGCTAATTTGCAACGCAACCAATATTTAGTTTATGGCGGCACCCTGTTGTCTTTGCCACTCGTTTACATCATGATCAAGAACACCGCTTACACGGATATCTTCATGTACATCATTGGCCCCCTTACGCTGCTTTTCTTGCTGTTCGAAATGAAAAAACTCAACAAGGCACAAATCAAACAATTGTTTGCAGCCGTTATTTTTATCTTCCTCAGCATCGTATTTTGGGCCTTCTTTGAGCAAAGTGGCGGTTCTTTAAGCTTGGTGGCGCGTGACCTACTCAGCAATGAACTCGGTCCTCTAAAAATTGATCCAAATGTAGTCAACAACAGTGCTAATTCTCTTTTTGTCATCCTACTCAGTATCGGAATTGGTGGGCTTTGGATTTGGCTGCAAAAACGCAATCTTGAACCCAACTATTATCAAAAGTTTGGCTTTGCCTTTTTGTTTTTAGGTTTGGCATTTTATCTTTTCTATTCCCTTCGTTTTTATTTAAATGCCGAAGGAATGGCTTCTTTGTGGGTGTTTACCCTCGCCTATCTTGT
>CAYPVA010000348.1:0-1878 GCA_964414045.1 uncultured Lishizhenia sp.
ATGGGCGCGCTCATGAATATGGAAGAAATGCTTGGTTCTGACCTCGAAAAAGGACTAAAAAACCTAAAGGTGCTTCTTGAAAAGGAAGATTATTAACTTTGTTAAAAATTGTAACACATGTCTAATCATTTACTAAAAGGAAAACGCGGTATCATTTTCGGTGCCCTCAACAATCAAAGTATCGCTTGGAAAGTGGCACAAAGAGCACATGAAGAAGGTGCAACTTTTGTCCTTACGAACGCACCAATTGCTATGCGCATGGGCGAAATCAACGAGCTTGCTACTGAAACAGGCAGTCAGGTAATCCCTGCTGATGCAACCAACCTCGAGGACCTCGAAAACCTCGTTGTCAAAGCCCAAGAAATTTTAGGTGGCAAAATTGATTTCGTGTTGCACTCTATTGGTATGTCGCCTAACGTACGCAAAGGCAAACATTACACTGAAAACGATTACAACTACTACGGCCAAACCATGGATGTTTCAGCAATGTCTTTGCACAAAACTTTGGCTACCCTTTACAAACATGACGCCATGAACGAATGGGGTTCAGTGCTTGCGCTTTCTTACATTGCTGCGCAACGCATCTTCCCTGACTACAATGACATGGCTGATGCCAAATCATTACTTGAGTCAATCGCGCGTTCTTTTGGTTACCACTACGGCATCAAAAAGAAAGTGCGTGTCAATACCATTTCACAATCCCCTACTGTAACCACAGCAGGACAAGGCATTAAAGGCTTTACAGAATTCATCAACTTCTCTGAGCAAATGTCTCCACTTGGCAACGCCAGCGCCATCGCTTGTGCAGACTACTGCATCAGCATGTTCTCTGACCTCACCAAGTATGTCACCATGCAGAACCTCTTCCACGACGGAGGTTTCTCTAACACTGGTGTCACACAACAAGTCATCGAACGCTTCGGCGATCAATAAAATCTTCCGATTTTAAATAAAAAAAGGCCGCGTACGCGGCCTTTTTTTGTTGGAGATTTCAAAATCTTCCTAATCCTCTTTCCAGTTCAATCTTGACTTCGTGTACGGAATATTGGCTTTCTCGAGTTCGGACTGCAACACAGCAATGCGCTTGTAGTAGTCTTGGAGTTGCGGATACAACGCTTCGTACTGTTGCTGAACCATCACAAGATTGGCGCGGTGGGTTTTACTGACACCAGTTGTATTTTCAGCTAATTGGTATTCAATCATGCCCAAACGGCTGGTCAAGGATGGAACGGTTTCAAACTCGTGTTTGGTGCGGATGCCATCGCCATAGAGTACTTCGCTGGTTTGTGCTTTGATGAGTTTAAGTTTTCTGATTTCAGCCAATAAAGCCATGTTCGTATTGGGGTAAGAAAGTACCGCCTTCTCGATGAGATCAAGCTCTTGATTGGCTTCTTCAAAGCGTTTTTCTTGGCCACTTACTTTGCGGTTGAGTTCTGCGACTTCTGCCCTGAAAGCATCGAGTGCTTTGGTATCTTTGGCAACTAGTGTTTGGTTGTTGAGTCCAACAACATTGAAATTTCGTTTGGCGACTAAAGTATCGATATTTCCGTTGTGGACCATCACAACACTGAGTTGATAAGTACCTGGTACCACTAATGGCCCTCTACCTCCTCCTCCTACTGGATTGGTGCTGGCCTTGCGCAAGTTCCAGTGTTGGCGCACCATGCCGCTTTGTGCTGCGCTGCTCATTCTTTTAATTTCAGTGCCATTGGCATCGGCAATGATCCAAATGAATTTGGCTTCTTCGTCAAGTTCTTCGGCTTTGAGTGCTTCAAAACTTGGGTAACTGACGTCTTTACCTTCTTTCTCTAGTTCCTTCTCTTTTTGCTGACGCGTACTTTTCAATCCTTTTGGCACATCTTTCACATGAAGTGTAAA